>NZ_JBBIAM010000001.1:0-287089 GCF_054185185.1 Bradyrhizobium sp. UFLA05-153 | reverse complement strand
AAATGATGGGGAGCATTGATGCAAATCAAAGGCTCGCAGTGACAGCCGGCAAACATCCGGTTGCTGCTGCCCTCACGTCGCATCGGAGTTACCGCCATGAAGGCCGTTTCCGTCGAAGAAGCTGTTGCGATGATCCCGGCAGGCGCGAGCGTCATGGTTGGCGGGTTCATGGCTGTCGGGACACCGGAGCGCCTGCTCGATGAAATCGTCCGGCAGCAGAAAAACGGCCTGACGCTGATCTCAAATGACGCAGCCACGCCCGGCAAGGGCGTCGGCAAGCTGTTCGATGCGGCGCTGGTCTCGCGGCTGATCGCGACCCATATCGGCCTCAATCCAAAGGCGCAGCAGCAGATGCTGGCGAATCAGATCGCCGTCGATCTCATTCCGCAAGGCACCTTCGTCGAACGCATTCGAGCGGGCGGATGTGGCCTCGGCGGCGTTCTGACCCCGACCGGCGTCGGCACACTGGTCGCCGAAGGCAAGCGACAGATCGAAGTCGACGGCAAGCCCTTCCTGCTCGAGACTGCGCTGCGGGCGCAGTTCGCGCTGGTGCATGCCTTTCTCGCCGACTATCTCGGCAACCTCGCCTACGCCCTGACGTCCCGCAACTTCAATCCCGTGATGGCGATGGCCGCCGACACCGTCATCGTCACGGCCGATAACATCGTGCCGGTCGGCGTCATCGCGCCGGATCACGTCGTGACGCCGGCGCCGCTCGTCGATTTCCTCATTACCAACGGGTGAGATCATGGATGCACAGACCATCATCGCCCGACGCGTCGCCAAGGAACTGAAGAGCGGCAACCTCGTCAATCTCGGCATCGGCATTCCGACGCTGGTCGCGAACTACGTTCCGTCCGATCTGAAGGTGTTCTTTCAATCGGAGAACGGCCTCATCGGCACCGGCCCGATCCCGGAACAAGGCATGGCCCATCCGACACTGACGGATGCCGGCGGGCGCCCGATCAGCGCCCTGCCCGGCGCCAGCACCTTCGACAGCGCGATGTCGTTCGGGCTGATCCGCGGCGGCCATGTCGACGTCACCGTGCTCGGCGGCCTCCAGGTCGACGCACACGGCCACCTCGCCAACTGGATGATCCCCGGCAAGATGGTGCCGGGCATGGGCGGGGCGATGGATCTCGTCAGCGGCGCCAAGCGCGTCATCGTCGCCATGCAGCACGCGGCCAAGGGCAAGTCGAAGATCGTCGCAAAGTGCACACTGCCGCTGACGTCGGCGCGGCCGGTGAGCCTGGTGGTCACCGACATGGCCGTCATCGGCTTTCCCGACGGCAAAGCGACGCTCCTGGAAACCGCGCCGGGTGTCAGTGTCGGCGAAGTGATGGCCGTAACGGATGCCGAACTCGCCGTTCCCGACAGCGTGCCGGAAATGAAGATCTGACGGGGCCAGGCCATGCGGATATTCAGCGACTTCAAGGAGATCAAATCCGCTGTCGGCACCGAGATCGGCGCCAGCGACTGGATCGAGATCACCCAGCAGCGCATCAACCAGTTCGCCGAGGCGACCTGCGACGAACAGTGGATCCATGTCGACCAGGAGCGCGCGAGCAAGGAAATGCCAGGCGGCAAGACCATCGCGCACGGGCTGTTGTCGCTGGCGCTCGCCCCGCTCTTCATCCGCTCCGTGATTGGCCTGAAGGGCCTGCGCAACACCCTCAACTATGGCGCAGACCGGATACGCTACCTGGCTCCAGTCCCTGCCGGCTCAAAGCTGCGCGGCCGCGTCACGGTCGCCGAAGCCGAGGACGTGCCGCCGGATGGCCTGCGCGTGAACTATCATCTCGTGATCGAGATCGAAGGCGGCAAGAAGCCGGCCTGCGTCGCCGAGCTGATCGCGCTGCACTACCGCTGAAAACAAAAACTGAAAAACAACCCCATGCAAAGTAGCCCGGGGTCGGCACGACATCATGCGGAATATCCGAAACGACTTGACACGTCGGGCAAATCACCGGCACGATGCCATGATCAGCCGCAACTGTCCTGACCGGGTGTCCTAGCTAGGCCGTGTGCCCCATAAATGGGTTGGTCCAGCGGCACGTCTGACGTCCGCTTGTCGGCTCCTGGCATTCTCGTTCTTCCTGCTGGCGCCGCCGTTCTACTTTGCGCGCGACACAACCTGCAGGGAGCTGACCGACTTCGTGGGCGAGAAAGGACATCGTCACGCCGGCTCGTGAGTGATAAACTCCGGCATATGAACCCATCATCCAAGTTCGGCGCTGGTGGGGACGGCGGCCTCCGGGTGTTGTGGCAGGACAGCGAACGCGTCGTCTGCCGGGAATGGACGCTGGGCGCCGATGGCCAGCGCAAGGCCGTGCTGGCCGTGCGGCCCGCCGCCGAGCACCCAACGCCCGCCAGCCTCGATCGCCTTGGCCACGAATTCGGATTGAAGGACGAGCTGGACGGTGCCTGGGCGGTGCGGCCGCTGGACCTCAGGCGCGATGGCCGGCGGACCATGCTGGTGCTCGAGGACCCCGGCGGCGAGCCGCTCGCCGCGCTGCTCGGCGCCCCCATGGAGGTGGGACGGTTCCTGCGCCTCGCCATCGGCATCTCTTCGGCCCTGGGTCAGCTCCACCAGCGTGGTCTTGCCCACAAGGACCTCAAGCCGGCCCACATCATGGTGAACGGCGCGGACGGCGAGGTGCGGCTCACCGGCTTCGGCCTCGCCTCGCGCCTGCCGCGCGAGCGACAGGCGCCCGATCCGCCCGAGTCGATTGCGGGGACGCTCGCCTACATGGCGCCCGAGCAGACCGGACGCATGAACCGCTCGATCGATTCCCGCAGCGACCTCTACGCGCTCGGTGTCACGTTGTACCAGATGCTCACGGGCTCACTGCCGTTCACCGCGTCCGATCCCATGGAATGGGTGCACTGCCATGTCGCCAGAAGGCCGGTTGCACCGAGCGAGCGGTTGGAGAATGTCCCGGCCACGCTCTCCCAGATCATTATGAAGCTGCTCGCCAAGGCCGCTGAGGAGCGTTACCAGACCGCCGCCGGCGTCGAGAGTGATCTTCGGCACTGTCTGGCCGAATGGAAGCGTCAGGGGCGCATCGACCCGTTTGCGCTCGGCGACCACGACGCGCCGGACCGGCTGTTGATCCCCGAGAAGCTGTACGGGAGAGGACGCGAGGTCGAGACGTTGCTCGCCGCCTTCGATCGCATCGTCAAGAGCGGCTCGCCGGAGCTGGTCCTGGTCTCGGGATATTCCGGCATCGGCAAGTCCTCGGTCGTCCATGAGCTGCACAAGGTGCTCGTGCCGCGACACGGCCTGTTTGCGTCCGGCAAATTCGACCAGTACAGGCGTGACATCCCATATATGACGCTCGCTCAGGCTTTTCAGAGCCTCGTCCGGCCTCTTCTCGGCAAAAGCGACGCCGAGCTAAACGGTTGGCGCGACGCCCTGCAGGAGGCGCTGGGCCCGAACGGACGGCTCATGATCGACGTCGTCCCCGAGTTGAAGCTCATCATCGGAGAACAGCCACCCGTCCCTGAGCTTGCGGCACAGGACGCGCAACGGCGCTTCCAGCTGGTGTTTCGGCGACTTATCGGTGTCTTCGCACGGCCGGAACATCCCCTGGCACTCTTTCTCGACGACTTGCAATGGCTCGACGCGGCGACGCTCGATCTGCTCGAGGATCTGTTGACCCGGTCGGATCTGCAGCACCTCATGCTGATCGGTGCCTATCGCAACAACGAAGTCACTGCCGCCCATCCATTGATGCGGAAGCTCGACGCCATCAAGACGACTGGCGGAAAGGTGGCGGAGATCACGCTTGCACCGCTCGCTCGTGAGCACCTTGGGCAGCTCTTGGCGGACGCTCTGCGCTGCGAGCCGGAGAGCGCCGCGCCGCTCGCGCAACTGGTGCACGAGAAGACCGGTGGTAATCCGTTTTTTGCCGTTCAGTTCATTTCTTCGCTGGCCGAAGAGGGAATGCTCGCCTTCGATCATGATGCTGCGAGCTGGTCCTGGGATCTCGACCGCATTCAATCCAAACGATATACCGACAACGTCGTGGACCTTGTGGTCGGCAAGTTTGCCCGCCTGCCGATCGAAACGCAGAACGCATTGCGGCGCCTGGCCTGCCTCGGAAACATCGCCGAGATCAAGACCCTTTCCCTCGTCCACGGGACGTCGGAGGAGCACATCCACGCGGCCCTGCAGCCGGCCGTCCGCCAGGAATTTGTCGAGCGCCTGGCCGGCAGCTACCTGTTCGTCCACGATCGCGTTCAGGAAGCCGCATATTCGCTGATCCCGGAGGCGCTGCGCGGCGAAGCGCACCTTCGAATCGGGAGACTGCTCGCGGCGCACATCCCTCCCGAGAAACGCGAGGAAGCGATCTTCGACATTGTCAATCACCTCAACCGCGGCGCCACGCTGATCACGGCACCGGAGGAGCGCGAGCGGCTGGCCGAGCTCAACCTGATCGCGGGCAAGCGCTCCAAGGCCTCTACCGCCTATGCCTCGGCGCTCACCTATCTCGCCGCCGGCGCGGCACTGCTGCCGGAAGACCGGTGGGAGCGCCGGCATGAACTGACTTTCGAGCTGGAGCTGCACCGGGCCGAATGCGAGTTCGTGACGGGTGCTCTGACGGAAGCGGACGAGCGCCTGGCTGCGCTTGCTCCGCGCACCGCAACGACGGTCCAGCGAGCAACCGTGGCGTGTTTGCGCGTGGATCTGTATATGACCATCGATCAGAGCGACCGCGCCATAGCAGTCGGGCTGGACTACCTCCAGCACCTGGGCATCGACTGGTCCTCGCATCCGACAGAAGAGGAGGCACACCGCGAATACGAGCGCATCTGGTCGCAGCTCGGGAACCGCACGATCGAGGGCCTTGTCGAGTTGCCCTTGATGAGCGATCCGGAATCGCTCGCGACCGTCGACGTCCTGATAAGGATCGCACTGCCCGCCTTCTTTGCGTCATCCCATTTGGGAACCCTGGCAACCTGTAGAGCCGTCAACCTCAGTCTCGAGCACGGCCACAGCGACGCCTCGTGTCCCGCCTATGAGCTGCTTGCCATGTTGGCCGGGCCGTATTTCGGCAACTACGATGCCGGATTTCGATTTGGCCGCCTCGGCTGTGAGCTCGTCGAAAAACCGGAGCTGAAGCGCTTCCAGGGCAGGACGCTCGAGATTTTCGGGTTCGTCGTGCCCTGGACGAGACATGTCCGGACCGGCCGTGATTTCCTCCGTCGCGCGTTTGAAATCGCAAACCGTGTCGGCGATCTCACATATGCGGGATACAGCTGTGCCCAGCTGAACACCAATCTTCTCATGGCAGGCGATCCGCTCGTGGAAGCGCAAAGCGAAGCAGAAAGGGGGCTCGAATTTGCACAGAAATTCGGGTTTGGTCTTGTCGTTGGTTGGATTACCGGGCAGCTCGCCCTGATCCGGACGTTGCGTGGCCTGACGGCGAAATTCGGTGCCTTTGACGATGGGCAGTTCGATGAATGCGCGTTCGAGCGCCATCTGTCGAACCACCCGGCATTGAGGCTTCCCGAATGCGGGTACTGGATACGAAAGCTGCAGGCACGCTTTCTTTCCGGCGACTATACGGCTGCTGTCGATGCTTCGTCGAGGGCGCAACCGCTGCCTTGGCCATCGCTGACACACCCGGAAACGGCGGAGTATCACTTCTATGGCGCACTGTCGCGCGCCTCATCGTGGGACATCGCAGCGGCCGGCGAGCGGCAGCAGCATTTGGAGCCCCTGGCCGCGCACCACCGACAGCTCGAGATCTGGGCAGCGAATTGCCCGGAAAACTTCGAGAACCGCGCCGCGCTCGTAGGGGCCGAGATCGCGCGGATCGAAGGCCTGGAGCTCGAGGCCACGCGTCTATACGAGAAAGCGATCCACTCGGCGCGCGCAAACGGCTTTGTTCACAACGAGGCGCTTGCATACGAGCTTGCCGCGCGCTTCTACGCGGCGCGCGGGTTCGAAGAGTTCGCGCGCGTGTATCTAACAAGCGCGCGCGATGGCTATCTCCGTTGGGGTGCCCTTGGCAAGGTGCAACAGCTCGATGAGATGTATCCGCACCTTCGTAAGGAAGTAACGGCGCCCGCTGCGACGGGTACGATCGGCACCCCAGTCGAACATCTCGACCTCGCGACCGTGATCAAGGTGTCTCAGTCCGTCTCGGGCGAGATCGTACTGGATAAGCTGATCGACACACTCATACGCACCGCGATCACTCAGGCGGGCGCCGAGCGCGGCCTGTTGATTCTTTCGCAAGGGCTTGAGCAACGGACCGCGGCAGAAGCCACGACCAGCGGCGACGCGGTCATCGTGCAACTGCGCGAGGAGACCGTAACTGCAGCCATGTTGCCGGAGTCGGTTCTGCATTGCGCCTTGCGCACGCAAGAGAGTGTGATCCTCGATGATGCCGCGACCCAGAATCCATTCTCCGCGGATCCGTACATCCATCAGCACCGTGCTCGTTCGATCCTCTGCCTACCTTTACTCAACCGGGCCAAGCTCATCGGGGTGCTCTATCTGGAGAACAACCTGACTCCTCGCGCCTTCGCGCCGGCCCGCATCTCGGTGCTGAAGTTGCTGGCCTCGCAGGCGGCGATCGCGCTGGAGAATAACCGTTTGTACCGTGATCTCGCTGAGCGCGAAGCGAAGATCCGGCGCCTGGTCGATGCCAATATCATCGGGATCTTCATCTGGGATTTCGACGGTCGGATCATCGAAGCCAATGACGCATTTCTCCGCATGGTAGACTACGACCGAGAGGATCTCCTCTCGGGCCGCGTACGCTGGACGGAGCTGACGCCGCCGGAATGGCTCGACCGCGACGAACAACGCTGGGTACCCGAGTTGAAGAGGACCGGAAGCTTGCAGCCGTTCGAGAAGGAGTATTTTCGGAAAGACCGCGGCCGCGTTCCTGTACTGATCGGCGTGGCGACCTTAGAAAGCGGGAACCAAGGCGTCGCTTTCGTGCTCAATTTGACCGAGCGCAAGCGCGCAGAGGAACGCCTTCGCGTGCAGCACATGGTCGCGCAGATCTTGGCGGAAGCGGTCACGATCGAAGAGGCCACTCCGAGAATATTGCGGGCCATGGGCGACTGTCTGGGATGGGACGTGGGCGCGCTCTGGTGCGTGGACCGAGAGGCCGGGGTGCTGCGCTGTGTCGAGCTTTGGCATCAAGCGTCGATAGAAGTCTCGGAATTTGAAAGAGTCGCTTGGGAGTTCACCTTCGTTCCAGGGTTGGGACTACCGGGCCGGATATGGTCCAGCCTCAAGCCCGAATACGTTCCCGATGTCGTTCCTGATCAAAACTTTCCGCGCGGACTGATCGCCCAACGCGAAGGACTGCACGCGGCCGTTGGCTTTCCTGTCCTGCTCGGGGGGGAACTCTTTGGCGTGATCGAGTTCTTCAGCCGCGAGATCAGGCAGCCCGATCAGGAGCTGCTCAATATGCTGGCGACCGTCGGCAGCCAGATCGGTCAGTTCATCGAGCGCAAGCGCGCCGAGACGGAATTGCGCGATTCGGAGCAGAATTACCGCACGTTGTTCGACTCGATCGACGAGGGTTTTTGCACGATTGAGGTCTTGTTCGACCAGAACGAAAAGCCGGTCGATTATCGGTTTTTGCAAACCAGCCCGTCGTTTGAACGGCACACGGGAATCAAGAATGCAGCCGGCAGACGGATGCGCGAAATCGCGCCACAGCACGAAGAACATTGGTTCGAGATTTACGGCAGGATCGCCCTGACGGGCGAGCCGGTGCGCTTTGAAAATGAAGCCAAACAACTCGGACGCTGGTATGACGTTTACGCCTTCCGGGTCGAAGACCCCAGGCGCAGACGCGTTGGAATCCTTTTCAAGGATATTACCGAACGCAAGCAGGCGGAAGCCGAAGCACGAGACAGCGAGCGCCGCTATCGCGAGGTGCAGGCGGAGCTGGCCCACGCTAGCCGCGTCGCGACGATGGGGCAGCTTATGGCCTCGATTGCCCATGAAATCAGACAACCGATTGCTGCGACTGTCACCAACGCACAGGCCGGGATGAACTGGCTCGCTGCTCAACCGCCGAATCTGGAGGAGGTCCGAAAGACGCTTGGTTGGATCGTCAGCGACGGCATGCGAGCCGACGACGTCATCAGCCGGATCCGGGCCCTTATGAAGAAGACGCCGCCGCGAAAGGAGGTCCTGGACATCAACGAGGCGGTGCTTGAGGTCATAGCCCTGACTCGTGCCGAAGTCGTGAAGAACGGTGTCTCGGTGCGGACGGAACTCGCGAAGGGATTGCCGCTCATTCAAGCAGATCGGGTCCAATTGCAACAAGTGGTCATCAACTTGATCGTCAACGCCGTCGAAGCAATGAGCGGCGTCGGCGAAGGGGCGCGGGAGTTGCTGATCAGCACCGGCAGAGATGGGTTGAATGGCGTGCTCGTCAGCCTGCGGGATTCGGGTCCGGGACTGGATCCGGCGAATATTGAGCACATCTTCAACGCATTCTACACGACCAAGTCCGGTGGCATGGGCATGGGATTATCAATTTGCCGTTCAATCGTCGAAGCGCATGGGGGACGGATATGGGTGGCCGCGAATGAGCCTTGTGGCGCAGTCTTTCAATTCACCCTTCTCTAGCTAGACGAGACCGTTTCCGCTGAATGCGGCGGCCAATGCTGGCGGCATGAGAGAGCCGATGCGGGGCGGTTGCCTCCCGCGGCCTGGTACCGCCGCCTCTCCTCAATCGATGATGTGATAGCCACCGTCGATGTAGAGAACACTGCCGGTCATCAGCTTGGCGCCGTCGAGCGCCAGGAACGCCGTGGCATGGCCGACGTCGTCGATGCTGACGAGGCTCCGTGCCGGCGCTTTCGACTGCGCCTTGTCCATGAGCTCGTCAAACTCCGGAATGCCTGATGCCGCGCGCGTCGCCAGCGGTCCCGGCGAGATCGCGTGGACGCGGATGCCCTTCGGCCCGAGCTCCGCTGCGGCATAGCGAACGGCCGATTCCAGCGCCGCTTTCGCTACGCCCATGATGTTGTAGTTCTCCACGACCATCTGACTGCCGTAATACGTCATGGTGAACATGGTACCGCCATTCTTCATCAGCGGCTCCGCCAGATGAGCCATGCGCAGGAAGGACCAGCAGGAAACCTCCATGGTCTTGAGAAAGCCCTCGCGGCCGACGTCGACGACGCGTCCGTGCAGCGCTTCCTTCGGCGAGAAGGCGATGGAATGCAGCAGGAAATCGAGCTGGCCCCATTCCTTCTGAATGCGCTCGAACACCTGCTCGATCTGGCCTTCGACCATCACGTCCATCGGCATGAAGATCGGCGCCTCGAGCGCCTGCGCCAACGGCTCGACATGCTTCTTGGCGCGATCGTTCAGATAGGTCACGGCGAGCTCGGCGCCGAGCGCGCGAAACGCCCGTGCGCAGCCCCAGGCGATCGACTGATCGTTGGCGATGCCGACGACGAGACCCTTCTTCCCCTTCAGCGCAACCTTCGTCTCCGGATACACGGGAATCATGACACCCTCATAGATCTGGCGTTTTGCGATTTTCCGTTCATCAACAGCGCCAACGTGTGCTGCGCGATCATCAACTCCTCGTCCGTCGGCACGACGTAGACGGGAATGAGGCTGTTCGGTCGCGAAACCAGCCGCGAGTGACGCGCGTTCTCGGCAGCATCGAGCGCGACGCCCAGCCAGCCGAGTTGCTCCGCAACGCGAGCTCGAATGCTGGCGGAGTTCTCACCGATGCCGGCGGTGAAGACGAAGGCGTCGAGGCCCTGCAAGGCCGCCGCGAGCATCCCGGTGGCGAGGCCGATCCGATAGACGAAGTAGTCGATCGCGAGCTTTGCGCGCGGGTCCGCGCTCGCTTCCAGCTCGCGCATATCGTTGCTGACGCCGGACAGGCCCTTCAATCCGCAATCGCGGTAGAGGAAGTCCTGCACTTTCGCGGGTGACATGCCCTTCTCGGAGATCAGATAGAGCACCACGCCGGGATCGAGCTGACCGGGACGCGTGCCCATCGGCAGACCGTCCAGCGCCGTAAAACCCATGGTGCTCTCGACGCTCTGCCCGCCCTTCATCGCGCACATCGAAGCGCCGCTGCCGAGATGCGCAACGATCACCCGCCGCCTGGCGATGTCGGGCGCGATCTGCGGCAAGGTCTTCGAGATGTATTCGTAGGACAGGCCATGAAAGCCATAGCGCCGCACGCCTTCGGCATGCAGTTGATGCGGGATCGCGTAATGATCGGCAAGCGGCCCATGGCTGCGGTGAAACGCGGTGTCGAAGCAGGCGACCTGCGGAAGCGAAGGAACGTTGGCAAGGATCGAGCGGATTGGCGCGAGATTATGCGGCTGATGCAGCGGCGCCAGCGGGATAAAGCGTTCCAGATGCGCCACCACTCCGTGGTCGATGAGGACGGGTCGCTCGTATTCCGGCCCGCCATGGACGACGCGATGTCCAACAGCCAACGGTTGAATGCGAGCCTCGTTTCTTAGCCACTCGCCCGCGACCTCCATCGCGGCCGGAACGTCCGGGATCGCCTCGATCGGATAGGCGCGATCGGCCAGGGGATCGCCACCCGCTCCGCTCGCCCGCAGGCGCGGCCGGCTCCCGATACCGTCCATCTGCCCCTTGATCTGCCGGCGAAGCGTGCCCTCGCCCTCGACCGAGAAGACCTGGAACTTGACGCTCGAGGAGCCCGCATTGATGACGAGGATCGTATCCATGGCAGTCACGCGGCAACTGTCGGCGCCTTCTGGCGCCGTGCATGGGCGTACAGCGCGGCCACGGCGCACGACGCCATCCGCGCCCGCGGGCTGTCCGCCCGCGACGTCAGGACAACAGGCACCCGGGCGCCGAGCACGATGCCGGCGCTATCCGCCTTGGCGAAGTAGGCGAGATTCTTCGCCAGCATGTTGCCGGCCTCGAGATCAGGCACGACCAGAATCTGTGCCCGGCCCGCCACCTCTGACTTGATGCCCTTGATCCTCGCGGCGTCGACATCGATGGCGTTGTCGAAGGCCAGCGGACCGTCGAGCAGGCCGCCGGTAATCTGGCCGCGATCGGCCATCTTGCAGAGCGCGGCAGCCTCGATCGTGGACGGAATCTTCGACGTGACAGTCTCGACTGCCGACAGGATCGCCACCCGCGGCGTCTTGCCGAAGCCGGCAAGGTTGTAGAGGTCAATCGCGTTCTGGATGATGTCGCGCTTGGCATCGAGATCGGGAAAGATGTTGATGGCCGCGTCGGTGACGAAAATGGTCTCGGCATAGGCCGGCACGTCCATGACGAAGACGTGGCTGATGCGCCGGTCGGTGCGCAGGCCGCCGACCTTCGCGGTCACCGCGCGCATCAGTTCGTCGGTGTGCAGGCTGCCCTTCATCAGCAACTCGCCGCGGGCCTCGTGAATCAACTCGACGCCCTTGGCTGCTGCCGCGTCGCTGTGCGGCGCGTCCACGATCTCATACCCGGCGATGTCGAGACCAAACCTGCTCGCTGTCTCCCTGATCTTCCGCTCCGGACCGACGAGCACGGGCCGGATGATCCCGGCGCTCGCGCTGTCGACGGCGCCACGCAGCGATGTCTCGTCGCAGGGGTGGACCACGATGGTTGGCGTGGATGGCACGGCCTTGGCGGCCGCGATCAGACGGTCGTATTTGTTGCCCGCTCGCGTTTGCGTCGTGTCGGCCGACATGGTGCTGCTCCCAATTCTGCCAATCTGCGCTACGACGCTTTTGCTCTGGGATCGAAAGGGGCGACGTTCGAGTCGCCTTCCTCACCGACACCGAAGAGCCCGGCAACCTGCTTCAAGCGCCTTGCCCGCTCGCCGGTGATGTCCTCGCTCGCGGACAGCACTTCGCGCATGGCCGCGAAGGCTCCGCGCCGCTGATTGACGTCGTCGGGCAACATCTTCGGGATCGCAGCCAGGGCTCCGTCCCGATCGAGCAGCAACATGAAGAATTGCTCGCGAACCAGCATCTTGAACTCAGCCAGCGTCAACCGGGTTCCGGTATGTTCGCGCCGCACCTGGCGCAACGCCTCGATGCTTCGCTCGTCAACCATGCCTCGCGCCGATCCGACGTAGAGCAGCGCACGAATGGCCGCCTCGCGAAGACCGCCTTCGCCGATCTTCGACTTCAGCTCGGCGATCCGCTTCTGAAGCATCGCGCGGTGTTCGACCGTCATCTCCCGCCGGCCGGATGGCGCGGCGTTCGGGTCGACTCCGACCGCCGTCTGCAAGGCCGGCGAACCATAGACATTGAGGAAGATGGCTTCGCTCAGCGCCTCCTGCGAATCCCGCCAGCTATCCAGCGCGTGAACGATCTGCTTGGACATCTGTTCCTGGAACGCCAGGAACGGATTGTCCTTCGAGGCCGGCTTACGCTTGTCCTCGACCGCGTCGGCCGCCGATTTCACTACCGACATCCAGGGATTCTGGCTGCTGAAGGCCTCATATTGCAGCCGCAGCGGATGCATGTTGCGCGCCAACTCCGCCATCTGCGGGGTCACCATGCCCTTGATCCAGGGCTGTACGTATTTCTGATAGGCCGCGAGGTTGAGCTCCGAGACGCGCTTGGCGGCGGCAAACCGCCGCTCGTCCTCGGGCGAATTGCCGCCCATGGCGCGGATATCGTCGAGCGTCCGCGCCTCACAGCGCATGATCCACTGGCCGGTCGCGAGATCGGCATTGACGGTATCGGAGCCCCTCGCCTCGAACGTCGCCTCGTAGAGCCCCGGCGGCAGTACGTCGATCAGATCGATATTGCTCGAGAATTCCGCGTGCTCCTTCTTGGCGACACCGCCGGACACGAAGATGCCGAGATGGCCGACACTTTCATGCACGGTATAGACGATCGTCTGCCCATAGGCCCTGATCTCATCGACGTCGGCATAGCATTCGAGGATCCAGTGCAATGCCTGCTGTGGCGGCGTGATGTTGTCGCCCTTGGAGCAGAACACCACGATCGGCGAGCGGATATTGCGCAGATCCACCTTCTTGCCGTCGGACATCTCGATCTTGCCGGCCGCGAGATTGTTGCCGACGAACAACTCGTCGACGATGAACTGGATCTCCTCGGCATTGAGGTTGACGTGCCCGCCCCACCAGCGCTCGAATTCGAGGTAGCGATCGGCCTCGGTGTCGACCTTGGAATAGACGTTATATTGCTTGGTCCAGAGCGTGTTCGAAGGATTCTGGTTCTCGAAGTTTTGAACCAGCCAGGCGCCATCGAACTTGCCACCGCCGAGATCACTCGCAAGCGCCGTGAGCCAGCTTCCGCCGAGCAGACCGCCGGAATAGCGCATCGGGTACTTGCCGTGCACGCCTGCCCAATAGGCGAGCGGCGCACCGGCGATGACGAGCGGCCCGAAAAGTTCCGGCCGCAGCGAGGCCAGGATCATGACCGCCCATCCGGCCTGGCAATTGCCGATCACGCACGGCTTGCCGTCCGCCTCAGGATGGCGACTGATCACCTTCTCGATGAACAGCGCTTCGGCGCGCGCGATGCGTTCGATCGTCTGTCCCGGCATCGGTTCCGGAAGGAAGCCGATGAAATAGCAGGGATGTCCCGCCTTCATGGCAACGCCGATCTCGCTGTCGGCCTTGAAACCGCCAATGCCCGGCCCATGGCCCGCGCGGGGATCGACCACGATGAATGGCCGCCGCTTCATATCGATGTCGACGCCCTTGGGCGGAATGATGCGAACGAGCGCATAGTTGACCGGCTCGTCCAGCTTGCGCCCGTCCATGATCAATTCGGCGGCATATTGCAGGACATGCGGCGCGGTCTGCGCGACATGTTCCCGGTACTGGTCACCGCGCTGTCGCATGATGTCCAGGAACAGGACGCTGCGCTGGCCCGCATCCACTAGATATTCGACCGCCGACGCAACCAGCCCAGACATGGGGCCGCCGGGGAGTTGTGGTTTGTCCAGTTGTGGTGTGTCCAGCTGCTGTGCTTTGTCCATGGACATGTTCCGACCTCGCTGTCGCGCTGCGTCATTCAAGTTGCGTGCTCCTGACGAGCGTTGATCTAGGTCAACGTCGGAAGGCCTTAAAGCGATGTCGAAATATGGCGCTCGGCAGCGATCACGGCCGCGGCGGTATTGGGACCCCAAAATGGCAGAGGCAGCGAACTATTCAGCCGAGGAGTTTCTGAAGGACGGGAGCCCAGTCGAGATCAGGGCGCTGCGGCCCGCGGACGAGGCGGAGATGCTGGCCGCGATCGAGCGGACGAGCCCGCAATCTCTGCAACGTCGCTTCTTTGCCATGAAGCGCCACTTCTCGGACAAGGAACGGGTCTTCTTCATGCAGGTCGATTTCAAGAATCACGTCGCGCTTGCAGCACTCGTCCGAGAGGGCGACGAACAGATGATTGTCGGAGGCGGCCGATTCATCGTGTTCGAGCCAGGGGTCGCAGAAATGGCCTTCGTCGTGATCGATGCTTTCCAGGGACGCGGACTCGGCTCGCTCCTGATGCGGCACCTGATCCAGATTGCGCGCGACAGCGGATTGCAGCAGTTGACGGCGGAAGTCCTTCCCGAGAACACGGGCATGCTGAAAGTGTTCGAAAGGTCCGGCTTCAAGCCCACCGCGCGCCGTGACCCGCAGACGGTCCATCTGGTCCTCGAGTTCGGCTAAACCTCAGCCGCTCGTCGCTTTTTCCACTGGCGTGCCGCTGTCGATGCGTATCCACGCCGCGGCGAGTTCCCAGGCCACCGACAGGATGATCGGCCCGATGAAAAGGCCGATGATCCCGTGCGCGAGCGTTCCTCCGATCACGCCGATGAGGATGACGAGCGTCGGCGTGGTCAGGCCCCGCCCCATCACGAGCGGCTTCAGGATGTTGTCGAGGAAGCCGACAAGGACGAGGAACACCGTCAAAAGCAACGCCGTCGTCACGTCCTTGTCCATCCAGATCCAGATGACCACGGGCAGCAGGACGATGAGGGGGCCGATCTGCACGATCGACAGCAGCAGGACGACGAAAGCCAGCAGGCCTGCGCTTGGAATATCGGCCAGCTTGAAACCGATACCGGCCAGCAAGGCCTGAATGATCGCGACGCCGATCACGCCCTGCGCCACCGCACGGATGGTCGCACCCGCGAGCTCCAGAAAATGCTCGCTCTGCTCCGGCACGATCCGGAACAGGAAACCTCGCGTCACCGCCACGAGTTGCGGCCCGAAAGGAAGGAGAATGCCGGAGACGAGGACGGAGACCAGGAACTGGAGCGTGCCGAGACCGGCGTCGCCTGCAAAGGACAGCAGCGGTCCCGCGAGCGACTTCAGATAGGGCGCGACCTCGCGCAACACCGCCCGCACGTTGGTGTAGGCCAGATCCCAGAATTGATAGAGCTGCGGGCCGATCAATGGCCACGTCTTGACCCGCTCCGGCGCCGGCTGAAGCGCGAGTTCACCGCTGCCGAGCTGGCTTGCCAGATCCTTCACGCCCTCCACCGCGCTCACGCCCAGCCAGGCCGCCGGGCCGACAACGATGCCGAGCGCGATGAGCGTCAGAATCGCTGCCGCAGTCCGGGGACGTCCACCGAGCAGTTTCGCAAGCCAGCTGAAGGCGGGATAGAACGCGACTGCAAGCACCGCGCTCCATGTTAAAATCGACACGAAGGGACGGATGATGACGAACGTCCACATGATCAGCAAAGCCAGCAGGCCAAGCCGGATCAAGAGCTGGATGATATCTTCTGCGGACAAGAGCTGACGGAGCGTCTTCACGGCGGACTCTCATCTCAAGGCAGCCTTCGCAAAAATATCGATCGGCCTTGCGCAGTCCTGTTGACCCAGATCAATGATCGCCGCCTCCGCGGTTCCCGGCCCTTGCGCAAGACTCTCAGGCCACCTCGACGGCATCGACGGGCCCGACGCGGGCGAACGCGACGCGATAGGTAACGATGGAGACGATCCAGGCGAGCACGAACAGGGCGATCACCGCGAAGCCGAAATTGGCGAGCGAGCCGTTGAGGCTTTCAATCAGCGTCCACAACGCGCCGTCGAGGCCAAAGCGCTGGCCGATCAGGCCGAGCGCCTCGACGCCGCCGATGAACAGTGCGACCACCACGGAGGCGCCGGTGATGGTGAGGTTGTACCAGAGCTTGCGGATGGGATCGACGAAGGCCCAGCGATAGGCGCTCACCATCAGCGTCGAATCGGCGGTGTCGACCAGCGCCATGCCGGCGGCGAACAGCGCGGGAAACACCAGCACATCCGACAGCGACGCGCCGCGTGCGGCTTCCGTCGCCGAAATGCTCAAGAGCCCGATCTCGGTCGCAGTATCGAATCCGAGGCCGAACAGGAAGCCGAGCGGATACATGTGGTGGGATTTCGAGACCATGCGGAACATCGGCGAGAGCAGCCGCGCCAAGAGGCCGCGGCCGGCCAGCAGCGCCTCGATGCCTTCTGCATCATGGGTGCCATGGACGCGCACCGCGCGCAGTGTCCGCCACAGGTCGACGAAGATCGCAAGATTAAGCACGGCGATCAGCAGCAAGAAGAGCGCAGACACCGATGTGCCGATCACGCCGCCGACGGTCTTGAGCAGGCTGTCGCCGCCAAGGCTCACGACGCCAAGGCAGAGCAGCAGCGTGGCGACGACCACGACCGTGGAATGGCCGAGCGCGAAATAGAGCCCGGCGCTTTTCGGCGCCTCGCCCGCATGCATCAGCTTGCGCACGACATTGTCGATGGCAGCGATGTGATCAGCATCCACAGCGTGGCGCAAGCCGAACACCCAGGCGAGCAGCGCGGTCGCCATCACCGCGGGCCGGTCGGCAAACAGCGCGAAAGCCCAGATCCATGCGGCGACGTTGGCGAGGATAAGTCCTGCGAACAGCAACAGGGTACCGGATTTGCCCCCCTGCCAAGACCCCTTCGTCACGCGACCCGCTCCATCCAACCGCACTTCCTAGTATGATCTTTCTATCGAACTATCATACCAGGGAGCAAGCCTAGATGTAGCCCTCAAACCCGACCCGCTGGGCCGGCGTCAGATGCAGGCCGTGCTTGGTGCGGCGATCCAGGAAGTCGGCCGGGGTTTTGGCCCATTCTTTCTCGCGCAAATATGCTGCTTCGCGTTCATAGAAGTCGCCGCCGAAATGACGTCCGAGATCGGCGGAGATGCGGGCCGAGCCCAGAAGCTCACGGGCACGTGTGCCATAAAGGCGCGCATAGTGATGGATCAGCTTGCGCGGAAGATCGGGATAGTCGCGCGCAAGATTGACGACGAAACTATCGAAGGAGCCGCCGATGTCGCCGCCGGGCAGCGGCGCGCCCGCCGTCCATGCCGGCTGCATTTTTGGAAACCAGCTCTCCAGACGCCCGAGTGCATGCTCGGCGAGCCGGCGATAGGTCGTGATCTTGCCGCCGAAGATCGACAGCAGCGGCGGCGTGTCGGGCGTGCCGTGAACCTCGAAGACATAGTCCCGTGTCACGGCGGACGGATTGTCTGCGTTATCGTCATAGAGCGGCCGTACGCCGGAGAAGGCATGGACCACTTCGCTTGCGCGCGGCGGCGCGCGGAAGTAGCGGCTCAGGACCTTGAGCAGATAGTCGATCTCGCCCTGGTCGATCGCGACGTCCTCGGCGCGGCCGTCGTAGGGAATGTCCGTGGTGCCGATCAGCGCGAGATCGTCCTCATAAGGGTTGACGAAGATGACCCGGCGATCCTCATTCTGGAGGAGATAGGCCTGCGGCCCGCTCCAGAACTTCGGCACGACCACATGGCTTCCCTTGACCAGCCGGACATTGTGCGAAGAGTTGAGGCCCGCGACGCCTTGCACGACATCTTGCACCCAGGGCCCCGCAGCGTTGACGAGCGCGCGCGCGCGGACGATCTGCGTACTGCCGTCCTCGCTCTGCATCTCCAGACGCCAGACGTCCCCTTCCCGGCGCGCGCTCACCGCGCGCGTGCGCGGCAGGATTTTTGCGCCGCTTCGCGCAGCATCGATCAAATTGAGGATGACGAGCCTGGCATCGTCGACCCAGCAATCCGAATATTCAAAGCCACGGCGGAATTCGGCACGCAGCGGCGCGCCCTCCGGTTCATGCGCGAGGTCGAGCCCGCGGCTCGCGGGTAAGCGCTTGCGGCCGCCGAGATGGTCGTAGAGGAACAGCCCGGTGCGGACCAGCCAGGCCGGCCGCTGCTCCGGCGAGTGCGGCAGCACGAAACGCATCGGCCAGATGATGTGCGGCGCCGATGCGAGCAGCACCTCGCGCTCGATCAGGGCCTCGCGGACCAGGCGAAACTCGTAATATTCGAGATAGCGCAGCCCGCCGTGGACGAGCTTGCCGGAGCGCGACGAGGTGCCTTCGGCGAAATCGTCCTTCTCGCACAGCAGGACTTTCAGCCCGCGCCCCGCCGCATCGCGGGCGATACCGGCGCCATTGATGCCACCGCCGATGATGGCGATGTCGACAAGCCCGTGATCCCTGCCCGCGTCAGGCGCAGCGCCCGTCATCGCTTTCCGCTGTGCTTTTTCTCAACCCGTTGCCGTGCCGCCGCCTTCGCAGCGCGCGCCTTGGCCGGCTTTGGACCCGACTTGGCCTTGGATTCGGGCTTGGGCTTGGGCGTCTGCAATCCGTAAGTCGAGAATCCTTTCGCCGTTTCGGCGATCTCCGCCTCGCTGAGAATGTGCGGCGCGCCGAGTGCGAGCGAGAGATAATATTGGCGCGCGATGGTCTCGAGCTCGACGGCAAGCCACATCGCCTTGTCGAGATTGGCGCCGACGGCGATCATGCCGTGATTGGCGAGCAGGCAGCCATTGCGGCCCTCGAGCGCTTGTAGGGCGAGTTCGGACAGCTCCGCCGTGCCATAGCGCGCATAACCGGCGCAGCGGATGTCGTTGCCGCCGAACGCCGCCATCATGTAGTGGCAGGCGGGAATCGGCTTGCGGGCGATGGCGAGCACGGTCGCGTAAGTCGAGTGCGTGTGGACGACGCCGCCGACATCCGGCCGCCCGCGCATGATGTCGAGATGAAAGCGCCATTCGGTGGACGGCTGCAGCGGTCCTTCCCAGGAGCCGTGTTCACCCTCGAGCGGCATCGAAGCAATCATCTCCGGCTTCATCGCGTCATAGGGCGTCGCCGACGGCGTGATCAGCATCCGGTCCTTGCAGCGGGCGGAGATATTGCCTGACGTCCCCTGGTTCAGACCCGAGGCGTTCATCCACCGGCATTTGGCGATGATCGCTTCGCGTAACTGTCGCTCCTCGCGGGTCATGTCGAAACACCTTTCGTCTTCAGCACGGGTTGAGCGGCGGCTCACCGGCTAGATAGCGGCGAACCTCTTCCGCGGCCTGATCGGCAGCAATGGTGACGGTGCGCAAGGAAGCGCCGGCGATGTGCGGCGTCAGCGTCACGTTCGGCAATTGCAGCAGCGGCCAGTCGGGCGGCACCGGCTCGACGGCAAACGTATCGAGCATGGCGCCGCCAAGGCGTCCCGAGGACAACACCTCGAACAGCGCCTGATAGTCGACCAGCGGGCCGCGCGCCGTGTTGATCAGCAATGCGCCCGGTTTGACCCGCGCGAGCGCCGCGCGATCGATGAAGCCCGTCGTCTCGCTGGTGACCCGCGCATGCAGGCTGATGACGTCAGCGCGCGCCAGCAGATCCGCGAGGCCGACGTGCTCGACGTCGTCCTTGCGGTCCTGCGCGCTGAGCTGGACGTAGGGGTCGGCGACCAGGATCTTGCAGCCGAAGGCCTTGAGCAGCTTCACCACGCGGGTGCCGATCGCGCCATAACCAACGACGCCCACCGTCATCTCGCCGAGCTCGCGACCGGTGCGATCGGCGCGATAGAGATCGCCGCGCCATTCGCCACCGCGCAACGACTCGTGCCCGCTGCGGATCAGGCGCGTCTCCGCAAGAATGGCGCCGATGGTGAACTCGGCCACCGCGCTTGCATTGCGCCCGGGGGTGTTGACGACGATCACGCCGTGATCGCGCGTGGCCTGCATGTCGATATTGACGGGGCCGCCGCGCGAGACCGCAATGAACTTCAGGTTCGGCAAGCGCTCCAGCATCGACCGCGAGATCGGTGCGAGATGCGTCACCAGCAGCGCTGCGTCGCCGATGAACTCTGCGACCTCGTCCGGATCGCCCATGAACTCCTTCAGGCCATCGAGCTTCGAGCCGGCATAGCCGTGCTCCATCGGCTCGTCCGGCCAGGGCTGCTCCAGAAGGCGGATGTCGACGCCGTCGCCGCAGGCAGCCGTGATCTTCTCGGCGAACACCGACGGCAGCATGAAGCGGTCACCGACGATGGCGATGGAGCTAGACATGACCGGCTCCTGCACGCAGCGCCGCAAGCTGCTTCCAGACCGGCCGCGACGCGAGTCTCGCCTCCAGATAGGCCGGAAACATCTTCGCGTAACGCACGGCCAAGGCCGGATCCGGCGTCTGTGGTTCGTTCAGATACGGTCTCACCCAATCCTCCGCGCAGGCCGTCATATCCGGATAAAGTCCGGTTGCGACGGCTGCGATCATCGCAGCACCTCCTGCCCCGGCTTCGCCGCGACTACAGACGCGCACATTGCATTCGAGCACAGCCCCAAGGATAGTCCCGAGAGCGCGGCTGCGCGCTGCGCCGCCCGTGATCCGCACCTCGCCCGGCAACGCCCCCATCGCGGCATAGCAATCGCGCGCGGCGAAGGCGAGCCCCTCCATCACGGCACGCATCAGGTCCCAATAGCCGTGGCGCGACCGCAGGCCGATGAGTTGGGCGCAAGCCTCATGGGCAACGAAGGGCCCGCGCTCGCCAGCGTCGGAGATGAAGGGATGAAACAACAGGTCGCCGGCCTTCGCCGCCAGCACCTTCTCGTCCAGGCGGCGGATCAGGTCGGCACGCGAACGCACCACGCCCTCGGCGGCGAGCAGATCCCGCGCGAGATCGAGCAGCCAGTCGATGTTGAGCGTCGCCGCCATGTTGGACTGCATCTGGGTGTAATGGCCGGCGACCGGGAACGGCATGGTGTAGCCAGTCGCCTCCGCGTTCAACGTGACCGCGTCGGCACTGGTGGCGAGCCGCATATGCATGCCGGTCGACCCGATGATGGTGCAGCCGACATCGGGTGATGGATCGTAGAGGCCCGCGCCGAGCGCATTGCAGACCACGTCGACATAGCCGAGCGAGACCGGCACGCCCTCAGGCAGTCCGGTCTCGATGGCGGCGGCCGCACTCAGCGGATGCGTCGTCGTGACTCCGTCGACCACCTCGGGAAACAGGGCCGCGCAATCGGCGATGCCGATCAGCCGCGCTGTCTCCGCATCAAAGCGGCGCTTGCGGAAATCACCACAGGTGAAGGTCGACTCCGACGGATCGGTCGCACGCTGGCCGGTGAGCAGAAAGTAGAGCCAATCCTTGCAGTGAAAGGCCGTGCTGGCCCGGGACAGTGTCACGGGCGCATGCGCTTGCAGCCAGGCGAGTTGCGGCCCCTGCTGGCAGGCGTTGAGCCCCGAGCCGGTGCGCCGATAGAGCGCGGCATTGCGCTCGCTGGCGCGGATTCCTTCGACGAGACTGGCGGCACGGGAATCCAGCCATAGCAGCGCCGGCGCGACCGGGCGGCCGTCATCGTCGATGAGCCAGGTGCCGTCGCCCTGCCCTGTGACCGCGACGGCCGCGAGGCGCCGGGAGATATCCGGCACGGCCGCCACCAGTCCGCGCAATGCGGCAACCGTATCGGTCCAGGTTCGGGACATGTCCTGCTCGACGTGGCCGCCAGGCGTGGTCGTGTATGTATTGGGCAGAGAGAAATCGCCGAGCTGCCGCCCGTCGCGCGTGAACGCCACGGTCTTGATCAGAGACGTGCCGGCATCGATGCCGATGATCACGTCGCGCTGCGGCGAGGTCAGCATGGTCAGCCCCCCTCCGCATGACGAATGCAGGTGCCGTCGGCGCCAAAGATGTGGAGGTGGCGCGGCTCCAGCGCGAATGGAATGACGTCGCCCGCCCGCGCCGCGATCCGGTTCGGCGTCACCGCGATGAGAAGATGGCCAGCGCATTCCCCTGCGACATGCGACTGGTCGCCGAGCCACTGATTGGACACGACGCGCACGCGGACATCGCCCGTCCCGACCGCGACCTTCTGCGGGCGGATGCCGACCCGGACGCGGTTGCCCTGTTCAAGGGACCGACGCGCGGCCTGATCGAGCGTATCGCCCGGAATCTGGAACGCGATATCAGAACCGACCGACAGGCGGAAGCCGCCGTCGGCGGGTGCAACCCCCGTCTCCAGCAGATTCATCGGCGGTTCGCCGATGAAGCTTGCGACGAAGAGATTGGCCGGACGGTTCTTCAATTCCCTTTCGCTGGCGAATTGCTGAAGGACGCCATCCTCCATCACGGCGATGCGATCGGCGAGCGCGCTCGCCTCGGTCTGGTCATGGGTAACGAAGATCGCCGTCATGCCGCGCTCGGCCAGCAAGCCCTTGATCCGCCCGCGCAGCACTGCGCGCAGTTGCGGCTCGAGCTGGCCCATGGGCTCATCGAGCAGATAGAGGTCGGCGTCCCGCACCAAGGCACGCGCCAGCGACACACGCTGCTGCTGCCCGCCCGAGATGGCGCGCGGAAAGCTGTCCAGGATGTCCTCGATCTCGACCAGGCGCGCGATCGCTTCGACCCGGCGCGATATTTCGCCGCGCGAGAGCTGCTGTGCCTTGAGCGCGAAGGCAATGTTCTCGCGCACCGTCAGCGGTGGGTAGAGCGAATAGCCTTCGAAGGCCATCGCCACTTTGCGCTTCGCCGGCGGCAGCTCGTCGATCCGCCGCTGCGACAGCGCGATCGCGCCCGAGGTCACGCTCTCGAAGCCCGCGATCATCCGCAACGTCGAGGTCTTGCCGCAGCCCGAGGAGCCCAGGAGAGCAACGATCTCGCCTTTCGTCACCGCCATGTCGAGCGCGCGCACGGCATGCACCGGCGGTTTGCCGCGGCTGCTATAGACCTTGTCGACATTCTTGATTTCGAGCATGGCCATGGGTCCGCTCTCCTCACGCCGCCTGACGCCGGTGCGGCAGACCAACCCGGAGCCCCGTCGCACGATCGAACAACAGCGCTGCCTCCGGCGCAAAGCGGACGAAGACGCCGTCGTCGGCACTCGCCATCGGTGAATCCGGCGGCAGCGCCGCGAGCCATTCGGAGCCGTCGGCAAAACGCAGCAGCAGCACGGCCCGCTCATGCATCGGCGTGATCGCGACGATGCGCGCTGGAATCGCGTCTTCGCTCGCTGTCCGGGTGACGACGAGATCGTCAGGGCGAACGCCGAGCCAGCATGGACCATGATCCGCAGCTTGCTGGTCCACTGGATCGAGCCGGACCTTCGTCCCGGCAATTTCGGCCGTCAGGTCCGCCTGTTCGGTGTGGGGCGTGACCTCGGCAAGATTGATGCTGGGGTCGCCGAACAGGCGCGCAACGGCAACGGATGCTGGCCGGGCATAGATCTCCTCGGGCCTTGCGACCTGGACGAGACGGCCCTCGATCAGCACCGCGATACGGTCGGCGATCGCCATCGCTTCGCGATAGTCCTGGGTGACGTAGAGCACCGCAGCGGAGCTGCGGCGCAGCAGGCTCGGCAGCTCGAGCCGCATTTCATAGCGAAGTTTCGCATCGACGTTGCGCAAGGGATCGTCGAGCAGCAGCACCTCCGGATTGCCGATCAGCGCACGCGCGAGCGACGTGCGCTGCTTCTGCCCGTTGGACAATTCGCGCGGCATGTGGCCGAGCACATGCTCGATCTTCAGCAACCGGCTGATCGAGGTGACCCGCGAGGTCAACTCTCCGCCCTTGGCTTTCGCCCGTAGCCCGCTCGCAATATTGTCCTGCGCGCTCATATGCGGGAACAGCGCAAAATTCTGGAAGGCCATGCCGATGCCGCGCCGCTCCGGCGGCGCGCCGACGATGGAGCGGCCGCCGACCAGGATGTCCCCATCGTCGGGCTCGAACATGCCCGCGATCATGCGGAGCAGCACGGTCTTGCCGCTGCCCGAAGGCCCGAACACTGCAACGATCTCGCCGGGCTCGACCACCAGCGACAGGTCGTCGGCGCAACGCACCGCGCCGAAAGCCTTGCCGACGGAATTGAGTTCGAGACGCGCCATGTGTCAGCCTTTCACCGCGCCGAGCGAGAGACCCTCGACCAGGTAGCGCTGCGCATAGAGCGCGAGCAGCAGCGTCGGCGTCACCGAGAGGACGATGGCGGCTGCGATCTGGCCGTACTGGATACCGGAGGCCGTGACGAAAGCGAGCGCACCCACGGTCACTGGCTGCTTGTCGGCGGAGGCCAGGATCAGCGCGAAGACGAAATTGTTCCAGCAGAAGATGAAGGACAGCAGTCCGGCCGCCGCGATGCCGGGACCGGCGAGCGGAACCGCAATGCGGGTAAAGGCCTCGCGCCAGGAATGGCCGGCGAGCCGATAGGCGTGCTCGATGTCCGGGCTGATATCCTCGAAATAGCCGCGCACGATCCACAGGATCAGGGGAAGCGCGATGAGCTGATAGACCCAGACGATGCCGAAATACGTGTCGCTGAGCCCGAGCTGCTGATAGTAGAGCGACAGCGGCAGCAGCACGAGCAGAGGCGGCGCAAAGCGGAACGACAGCAGCGTGAACGCGATGCTTTCGCCGAGCCGGAACTTGAACCGCGCGAACGCGTAAGCCGCTGGCACGCCGAGCAGCAGAGCCAGGAGCACCGCCGCGCTCGACAGCACGAAGCTGTTCATGAGGTTGCGCATGAAGGGGATCTCGAGATTGCCGGCCGTGGTGCGGAGCTGGCCCGAGATCAAGGCCTGATAGTTGGAAAGCGTCGGCTCGAACAGGATGTGCGGCGGGATCCGCAGGATCTGTTCATTCGTCTGGAACGACATCATGAGGATCCAGACGATCGGGAACATGAAGAAGACGAGCACCAGCGCCAGCGCCACGCCCCGGAAGATGCGACCTGCGAGACTGGAATGATCCATCTTCGCCTCCTTCGCTCTTACCCGTGACCGTGGGCGCGTGCGCGCAGCCGCAGCCAGTTCTTGATGAAGATGTTCGACAGGATGTTGGTGATCAGCCAGAGGATCATCAGCAGCGCCGCCGAGCGGCCGACATTGGTGTACTGGAAGAATTCGAGATAGGCCTGGACCTGGAACACCATCAGCCGGTCGCCGGGCCCGCCCTGCGTCATCGCATAGATGATGTCGAACTGCTGGATGGAATCGAGCAGGCGGAACAGCGAGGCCGTGATGATGTAGGGCGCGAGCATCGGCAACGTGATGCGGAAGAATACGAAGCTTGCCGGAACGCCGTCGAGTGCCGCGGCCTCGAACGGCTGGCGCGGCAGCGAGCGCAGGCCGGCCAACAAGAGGATCATGATGAAGGGCGTGTAGACCCAGACGTCGACCAGCACGACCGTAAACAGCGCACTCGACGGGTCCGACGCCCATTTGAAGTCGTGCACGCCGAACAGGCTGACCAGATAGGACAGGATGCCGAAGCTCGGGTTTGTCATCAGCTTCCACATCAGGGCGGCAATCGCTGGCGCCGTCATCAGCGGCAGCAGCAGCACGATCGACACCGCATTGTGGAAGCGCGTCGGCCGCCGCAGGAGCAGCGCGATACCAAGGCCGAGCAGAAGCTCGAGCACCACCGTCAAGGCGGTATAGACGAGCGAGATGCGCAGCGTATTCCAGAACGCGGGATCGGAGAGGAAGTCGATGTAGTTGTCGACACCGATGAAGCCGCGCAAGTACGGCAGGTTCAGACGGTAGCGCTGGAGCGAATAGACCGCGGCCGTCACGAACGGCACGAGGATGGCGATGCAGACGAGCAGAGCCGGCAGGCTCAGCAGGTAAGGCAGCATGCGCCCGCGCAGCCTCGTGGTGCGGCGCGGAAGCGCAGAGGTCTGAAGGAGTTGAACCATGCTCATGATGATACGGGATCACATACTCACTGCAACACCGCCGGCCCGGATCGTAGGCGTTCCGAACCGGCGGGTTGTCGTGGCGCGGAGGAATTGAGGCACCACGAAAGGCGTCAATCGAGGCAGTTCAACCAAGTCCTGCCTGCTTGAGCTGACGGTTGATGCTGTCAGCGAGCTTGTCGAGGCCTTCGTCGACGCTGATCTCCTTGGCGACCATCTTCTGGAGCGAGGCTGCCCATTCGGTGGTCAGGTCGAAGAACAGCGGCTGCGCCGTGAAGTAGATCTTGGCGCCCGGGGCCGATACGTCATGCTGCTCCAGATAGCCGGGATAGGATTTCGCGATGCGGTCGCGGAACTCCGAGTCCTTCCAGACCGAGGCGCGCACCGGGTTGACGAAGTCCATCTTGCGGGCGCCGAACAGATCGTGCTCGACGGAAGCCGCCCATTGCATGAACACCCAGGCCGCATCCTTCTGCTTCGAGAAGCTCGACATTGCGAGCGACCAGATCCAGACGTTGGGCGTCGGCGCCTTGGCCGCCGGGTTCGCGGCGAAGGGCGCGTAGCCGAGATTGCCCTTCTCCTTGTTGTCACCGCCGTTCATGAAGTAGCCGAGAATGTCGGCGTCGAAGATCATGCCGGAGGCGCCAGCGCCGAGGTCGGTGCCGACCTGGTACCAGGTATAGGTCGACCAGTTCTTCGGGCCCGAGGTCTGAATCATCTTGACCCATTTCTCGTGGAAATCCTTCGAAGCCTTGGTGTTCATCGCGGCCTTCAGCTTGCCGCCCTCCATCACAAAATCCCTCTGGCCGAAGTTCGAATAGGCCGAGAGGAAGCCCGGATGGATGGTCGCCCAGGAGCGCGACCCGCGAACGCCGACGCCGTAAGGCCCGCCGGCGTCCTTGGTGATCTTCGCGGCCACCTCGAGCATCTCGTCGAGGTTCGTCGGCGGCTTGACGCCGACCTTGCTGAAGATGTTGCGGTTGTATGTGATGTTGTTGAGCTCGTAGCCCCAGGGGATGCACCACTGCTTGGCCTTGCCCGAGCCGAGTTCGGAGCCGGCGACGCCGTCCCATGCGGTCGAGGAGCGCAGGCCCGGCAGCACGTCGTCCCAGGCGAAGGCCGGGTTGGTCTTGGCGGGATCCTTGATGTAGCTGTTGAGGTCCTCGATCCAGCCGGCCGGACCGTAGGTCCAGGTCATGTAGGCGCCGGTCATGAAGGCGTCGTACTGATCCGATTTCGAGGACAGCGCCGCCGTCACCTTGTCGAAATAGACGTCCTCCGGGAAGATGTCGTAGGTGACATTCATGCCCGTCAGCGCCTTGAATGCTTCGAGGTCGCCGATCATGGCATCGACGTAGGGATGCTTATTCAGCAGCAGCTTGACGGACTTGCCGCTATAGGCCTTCCAGTTGAAGTCCGCGGCCATCGCCCGCGACATTGCGGAGGCGAAGGTTGCGTTGGCCGCCGCGCCGGCGATACCGAGCTTGGCGGCTCCGTCCAGTAGATCACGCCGGCTGATCCGTTTGGCGGCGTAGGAATCGAACAGATTCTTCTCGCGGTCGTGCATTGTAACCTCCCATGGTGCGCGTTTACTTACCCTTCCGACTCTTGTTCTTGGTTTTGCCGGATGTTGCCTCCGGCCTGTCGGTAGCGAGTGCCTGCGCTGTCACCTCATCGATGATGAGGCCGTGCAGGAGGCCGCTGCGCAAAACCGCGCGCAGCGCCGTGACTTTTGCCAGTCCGCCGCCGATGGCGACGATGCGGTGTTTCCGCAAATCCGCCGCCTCCATCGAGGTGGCGCGCGCCGACAGATCGATGTCGAGCATCTCGCCATCGGCATTGAAGAAATGGCCGAGCAGGTCGGCGCAGGCGCCTTCCCGCTTCAGTTCCACGACCTCGTCCGGCCTGATCATGCCGCTCGAGACCAGGAAGCCCTCGGCGTGGATCTGGCCGATGCCGACGAACAGCAGCGAGGCCTTGCGGGCGAGCGCGAATACGTCGGCGATGCCGTATTGCTGCATCAGCACCGCGCGGTCGGCGACGGAATTGGCGAACACGGGAACAGGCAGAAGATAGGCTTCCGCGCCGGTGCGCTCGGCGAGGCGATGGATGACGTCGAACGGATTGGCGGCGAATTTCCGTGTCAGTCCGCCAAGCAGCGATACGAATTGCACGCCGCGTGCAGGTGTCTGCGGCAGTTGTTCCACCATCGCGGCGAGCGTGCGGCCATGGCCGACGCCGATGATCTTGTGCTCGCCGCGCTCGAGGATCTGCCGCAGGAAGCTGGCCCCCTCCAGCGCCAGCGCCTTCAGCGGCAGGTCGCCCTCGCCGAGATCGGGTGCGACGCGGCAGAAGGAGAGCCCGTAGCGCTCGACCAGCGTGTTCTCCAGCGCAACGCATTCGGCGACCGGCCCTTCCACGAAGACGCGGATCATGCCCTCGCGGCTGGCGCGCGCGATCAGCCGGTGCGCCTTGGTGCTCTGGATGTTGAGGCGGTCGGCGACCTCCGACTGGGTCAGTCCGGCGGCGAAATAGAGCCAGGCCGCGCGGGTCGCGAGCGACGCTTCGCCGTCAATCGTCGCCATCCTGTCGGGTTGCATCACCACGGCGAAAAAGCCTGCTTGCAAATTTCTTCACGCCTTGCAAAAAATTGCAGAGGCCGGCCGGGACGTCAATCCCCCAAACGTGCTGCAGTGCAATCGCGGGGGCGATTGTGAACTGCGCCGCAATCGACAGAGTGCCAAAGGGAGGTGAGATCCAATGACGGGCTTGTTCCTCGGCATCGACGTCGGAACCAGCGGCGTTCGCGCCTGCGCCGTCGATGCGCGCGGCGACATCCAGGGCATGGAGTCCGCCACCCTGCCCCCACCGCGACAGGACGGTAACGCGATCGATCAGGACCCCGAATTCTGGTGGCACGCGAGCGTCGTTGCGATCAGCAAGCTCGGACGCGGCATCGATCTCCAGGCCGTCGAGCACGTTTGCGTTGACGGCACGTCCGGCACGCTGCTCCTGATCGACGCGGCCGGCCGTCCCTGCACGCCGGGGCTGATGTACAACGACGCCCGCGCGGCAAAGGAAGCCCAGCGCATTGCATCAGTTGCGCCGAAGGAAAGCGGCGCTCACGGCGCCAGCAGCGCATTGGCGAAACTGCTTCATTTGTTGGGCCAAAGCGACGCAAGAAGCGCGCGCTTTGCCGTGCATCAGGCCGATTGGATCGCCGGCCGGCTGGCGGGAACCCACGGCGTCAGCGACGAGAACAACGTCCTCAAGCTCGGCTACGATCCCGTCACGCGCAGCTGGCCGGCCTGGCTCGATCAGCTCGGCGTGCCGCACACACTTTTGCCGCGCGTGCTGGTGCCGGGGACGCCGTTTGCCGAGATCGATCCAGGGGTTGCCTCAGAGCTCGGCCTGTCGAAAACGGCCCGCATCACGGCCGGCACCACCGACGGCGTCGCCGCGTTCATCGCGACGCGCGCCGATAACCCCGGCGATGCCGTGACCTCGCTCGGGACGACGCTGGTCGTCAAGCTGCTCGCGACGCAGCCGATCTTCGCCGCCGATCAGGGCGTCTATTCGCACCGGCTCGGCGAGCGCTGGCTCGCCGGCGGCGCCTCCAATTCCGGCGGCGGCGCGCTGCTCGCGCATTTCTCGGCGGCAGAGATGGAACGGCTGACGCCGCAACTGCGACCGGAGGAGCCGACCGGGCTCGACTACTATCCCTTGCCAAAGCCAGGCGAGCGCTTTCCGATCGCCGATCCGTCCTTGGCCGCACGGATCACGCCGCGCCCGGCGGAAGACCATCGCTTCTTCCAGGCGCTGCTCGAAGGCATCGCATCGGTCGAAGCCCTCGCCTATCAGCGCCTCGCTGCGCTCGGAGCACCGCGACTGCGCCGCGTCGTCAGCATCGGCGGCGGTGCGAAGAACCCGGCATGGACCGAGATCAGACGCCGCGCGCTCGGTGTTGCCGTCACGACGGCCGAGCAAACCGAAGCGAGCTACGGTGCAGCGCTGCTGGCCTTGCAGGGCAGCCCGTCATGAGAGTCGGCACAATCGAAATCAATACTTTGAGCGCGATCGCCGACCGGTTCGATCACGTGCTGCTCGACCAATGGGGCACGCTGCATGAAGGCGGCACCGTGTTTCCGGCCGCGCGGGACTGCGTGGTGAAGCTCAAGACCGCGGGCAAGCGCGTGCTGGTGCTGTCGAACTCCGGCAAGCGTGCACGCAGCAACGAAGAGCGGCTTGCAAGGCTCGGCCTGCCGCCGACGGCCTATGACGGCATCCTGACCTCCGGCGAAGTGACCTGGGCGGGATTGCTTCAACGCGCACGCGCCCCTTTCGCCAATCTCGGCCGATCATGTTTTCTCATCACGCGCGGCGGCGATCATTCCGTTATCGACGGTCTCGGCCTCTCGATCGTGACCGAGATCGAGAAGGCCGATTTCATCCTGCTGGCCGGGCTCGATGATGACGTCGCTGAGCCCGAGCACTGGCGCGCACGCTTCGCCGCGGCGGCAGCGCGGCGGTTGCCGATGCTGTGCGCCAACCCTGATTTGACCATGTTCAGCGCGAACGGATTGGTCCCGGCGCCGGGCGCACTGGCGCGGTTCTACGAGAGGTTTGGCGGTGCCGTGGCATTTGTCGGCAAGCCGCACGCGCCGATCTTCGAGGCGGCACTGGAGCAACTCGGCCATCCCGATCCGAAGCGGGTCCTGATGATCGGCGATTCCCTCGATCACGACGTCGCCGGCGCACGGGCCAAGGGAATGCTGACCCTGTTCCTCGGCGCGGGCGTGCACAGGGACGCACTCGCAGGCGCGCCCGATCTGCCGGCGGCGATCCGCATGCTGGCGGGATCGCAGGAGATGATACCGGACTGGCTGATGAACCACTTGACCTGGTGAGGCCTGCAATGCGCGAGCCTGCACAACTCGATGATCTCCGCCATATGTCGGCGCGCGTCGGCCGCAACATCCTGCTGGTGCAGGGTGCCGGCGGCAACTCCTCGATCAAGGATGGCGATGTGCTCTGGGTGAAGGCGTCCGGCACCTGGCTTGCGGATGCGGAAGCCAAGGACATCTTCGTGCCGGTGTCGCTTGGCGCAGCGCGCGCTGCGCTTATGCAAGGCGACGAAAAGGTGCCTCTTGCTCCCGGCACCAACTCGACATTGCGCGCCTCGATCGAGACCTCGCTCCACGCGCTCATGCCACATCCCGTCGTGTTGCACGTTCATTCGGTCAATACGATCGCCTGGGCGGTGCGGTCCGACGCGCGCGAGGAGCTTGCCAGGCGCCTCGACGGCTTGTCCTGGCGCTGGCTCGACTATCATCATCCGGGACTGCCGCTGGCCAAGGCCGTGAGCGATATCCTGGCGGAGGATGCCGTGGATATCCTGATCCTCGGCAACCATGGGCTGGTGGTCGGCGCTGACAGCTGCGCGGCGGCCGAGACGCTGGTGGACGAGGTCGAGAGGCGGCTCGCACTCACCCAGCGCAGTGCCATACCAGCCGATGACGAGGCGCTCCGCTCAATCTGCGCCGGCACCGATTATCGTTCGCCAAAAGATCCGCTCTGCCACAGCATCGCGATCGACCGCTACAGCCGTGCCATTGCGACCAGCGGCTCGCTGTATCCGGACCACGTCGTCTTTCTCGGTCCCGGCCTGCCCGTGCTGGACCATGGCGAGGATCTGCGCGTCCTGACGTCGCGAGCCCATACGGACAGGCGGCCGCCTCCGGTCGCCCTCCTCGTTCCCGGCCTCGGCTGTGTCATTCGCAAGGATGCAAGCAATGGTGCCGAAGCCATGCTGACCTGTCTCGGACTGGTGACCTGCCGTGTGCCCCTTATCGCCGAGGTCCACTATCTCTCGGCCGAGAACGAGCACGCGTTGCTGAGCTGGGACGCCGAACGGTATCGCCAGCAATTGACCGCCGATCGCTGACCTTATGACGCCGCCCCGCCAATCCCGGAATCCCATCCGCCGACGAGGAGTGACGCGGCCGCGAGATCCTCGGACGCCGCCCCGACTGACTTGAACAGCGTGATCTCACTCTCCTCGAGACGACCGGGCCGCGCACCGCTGGCCAGCTCATGCAGATCACCACAGATCCTGGCGGCGTCCCAGCGCCCGGCGGCGATCGGCTGGAGCAGATCGCCGGCTTCCGCGAGCGCACCACCATAGGTGTCGACAAAAACGCGGCTGCGGCAGACGGCCTCGTCGTCGCTCTCGCGCATCTTGGGCGTGAACGCACCGACGAGATCGAGATGTGTGCCCGTTCCTAAGTGTCGACCAAGAACGATGGGCTCGACCGATGTCGTCGCGCAACTGACGATATCTGCCTCGGCCAATGCCGCGGGCAGATCGACAACCGCCTCGGCGCCGAACCCTTGCCGGGAGATCTCGCCTGCAAAAGCCTCCGCGCGCTGCGGATTGCGGCCCCAAACGAGCACGCGCTCGATTGGACGCGTGGCGCGATGCGCGGCCGGCAGACAGGCCGCGATGCGACCCGTGCCTATGACGAGCAACGTCTTGCTGTCCGGGTGCGACAGATAGCGCGAGGCAAGCGCGGAAGCAGCCGCCGTCCGCCGGTTGGTCAGCGCTTCGCCGTCGATCATCGCACGCGGCTGGCCGGTGGTGCCGTCGAACAGCGTGTAGAGCGATGACACGGCGCCGAGGCCGCGGGACGCGTTCGCAGGGAATACCGTCACGAGCTTCACCCCGAGCGCCTTGCCTCGTTCCCAGGCCGGCATGGTCAGGAGATGGCCGGGCGTGTCGGGAGCTCCGACGTCGTAACTCTGCCGAACCGGCATTGCCTCGCCGCCACGCCGGAAGGACTCGGCCAGCGCGTCGATCAGTCTGAGATAGTCAAGGCCGGCCTCGACCTCAGCAGCGGTGTAGTAGCGCAGCAAGGCATCCTCTTTCATGGTTCGACGGCTTAAAGCATGACCCGGAAAAGTGTGAAGCCGTTTTCCCTCGCGACAAACGCGGAACGCGTTTGCGCGGAGATCATGCTCAAACAACAACCTAAAGCGCGATGACGATTCATCCCAATCTCATCGCGCTTTAGAGCCGCGCTTCGGTCAGATGAACGAGCTGGGATCCGGCGCGGTAGAGAGCCTCCTGTGCGAGGCGGAAGCGCGGCTCCTCGCAGGCTGCGACCGGCAGCGGAAGGTCTTTTTCAGCGACATGGCCGAGCACGTAGGACGCCAGCACACCGCCAAACACCGTGCCCGGCGCGATACCCCGGCCGTTGTAGCCGCTGAAGGCGATGACGTTGCGGTCGAGCTTGTGAAAACGCGGCAGATTGTCCGAGGTCATACCGATCATCCCGAACCAGCCAGCCTCGAACCTGATGTCGGCAAGCTGCGGAAACAATTTTCGCAGCGAACGAATGGCCCACGCCCTGTGGATCGCGGCACCGCTTCCCTCGAGCGCACCGACGCTGCCAAACACCAGTCGGCCTGCGCGGTCGAAGCGGAACGAGGAGAGCACCTGCTTGGTGTCCCAGGCTCCCTGCCGTTCCGGCAGGATCGACGCCCTCAGATTGTCCGACAGGGGCTCGGTCGCAAAATTGAAGTAAGGCAGATGAATCTGCTCCTGCCGAACCTGCGACCACGGGCCTTGCGCATAGGCATCGGTGGCAACGATCACCCAATTCGCGCGGACCGATCCCGATTTCGTGTCGATCTTCCAGCGCGAGCCGTCCATGTGCGCGGCGAGAACGGGACTTTGGGTAAAGATCTTCGCGCCCGCCGCCAGCGCGACGCGCGCCAGGCCGCGGACATAGGCGAGCGGCTGAATGGTGCCGGCGCGCTTGTCCAGCAGCGCACCGGCGTAGTCGCCGCCGCCGATCTTGGCGCGCGTCTCTTCGGCGTTGAGCACCTCGACCCGTGCACCGCGCCGCTGCCATTGCTCGGCACGGGCCTCGATCTCGGCCAGGCCCTTATGCCCGACGGCGCAATGCAGCGTGCCCGCGCGCTCCGGCTCACAATCGATGCCCTGCTTTTCGATGAGATCGAACACCTTCGCCGGTCCGTGACCGAGAAGATCGATCAGGCGCTCGCCAAAGACCTGACCCAGCGTCGAGGTGAGAGCATCGGGCATGACCCACATGCCCGCATTGACGAGACCGACATTGCGCCCCGATCCGCCGAACCCGATCTCGGAAGCTTCAAGCACGGCGACGCGCGCGCCTCCCTCGGCGAGATGAAGCGCGGAGGACACGCCGGTATATCCGCCGCCGATGACGACGACATCGACATCCAGCTCGCCCACGAGCGTCATGGTCTCAGGCGCAGCCGGCGCCGTCAGCGCCCAAAGACCATGCGATCGCGGATCATCCTGCATCAGGCCTCACACCACGTCGAACTTGACGCCCTGGGCCAGCGGGAGCGTTCGGCCATAATTGATGGTGTTCGTGGCCCGGCGCATATAGGCCTTCCACGCATCGGACCCGGACTCGCGTCCGCCGCCGGTCTCCTTCTCGCCGCCGAACGCGCCGCCGATCTCCGCGCCGGACGGACCGATATTGACGTTGGCGATCCCGCAATCGGAGCCGCGCGCCGACAGGAACGTCTCGGCTTCGCGCAAATCATTGGTGAAGATCGACGAGGAGAGCCCTTGCGGAACGGCATTGTGCAGTTCGAGGACGGAATCGAAATCGCTGTATTTGATCACGTAGAGGATCGGCGCGAAGGTCTCCTGCTCGACAGGCCCCGTCTGCGCAGCAATCTCGACCAGCGCGGGACGAACGTAGTACGCGTCCGTCGCGTCCTCGACGGCAATCGGCTCGCCGCCGTGAATGGCGGCCCCCGCCGCCTTCGCGGCCTCGAGCGCACCCTGCATCGCACGATAGGCCGCGCCGTCGATCAACGGACCAACCAGCGTGCCGGCTTCCAGGGGACTGCCGACGGACACGGATGCGTAGGCCCGCTTCAGCCGCGGAACGAAGCTGTCATACACGCTCTCATGGACGAAGAGGCGCCGAAGCGTCGTGCAACGCTGGCCGGCGGTTCCCATCGCGGCAAAGGCAACGCCGCGCAGCGTCAGATCGAGGTCGGCCGTCGGCGCGACGATGGCTGCATTGTTGCCGCCGAGTTCGAGAATTGCGCGCGCGAAACGCTTGGCGAGCCGCGGCCCCACGGCGCGGCCCATCGCGGTCGAGCCCGTGGCCGACACCAGCGGGACCTTCGCATGGTCGACAAGCAGCTCGCCGAGGTCGCGGCCGCCAATCAGCAGCGCCGCAAGCCCTGCAGGCGCGCTTCCGCCTTCCTTCGTAAAGCGCGTCAGCGCGCGGTCGAACAGCGCCTGCGTCGCCAGCGCCGTCAGCGGGGTCTTCTCGGACGGCTTCCACACGATGCTGTTGCCGCAAACGAGTGCCAGCGCCGCGTTCCACGCCCAGACGGCGACCGGGAAATTGAAGGCGGAGATGATGCCGGTCACGCCGAGCGGATGCCAGCTCTCCATCATCCGATGCTCGCCGCGCTCGGTGGCGATGGTCAGGCCATAGAGTTGGCGGGACAGCCCGACGGCGAAGTCGCAGATGTCGATCATCTCCTGAACCTCGCCGAGGCCCTCGGACACGATCTTGCCGACCTCGATCGACACCAGCCGGCCCAAAGCCTGCTTGTTGGCGCGAAGCTCTTCGCCGAACAGCCGGACCAGCTCACCGCGCTTCGGTGCCGGTACCAGCCGCCAGACCTGGAAGGCCGCATGTGCCTTCGCAATCAGCGCGGCGGCGTCGGCCGCGCCGACTTCCCTGACCTTCCCGACGATCTTGCCGGTGATCGGCGTCTGCACGGCGAGCGTGCCCTCCGTGTAGCTCGCACGGCTCACGCCGACGTCGGCGAGGAGCCTGTCGACCTCAGCGGCAAGATCGGCGGTGTGAGCTTGGGTCTGAGGGGCGGGTTTGACGGACATGACAGGCTTTCCGAAGTCGGCGTTGATTTGGATGGCGCGGCCGTTGCGTCTGGTTGAGCGCGCCGGCCCTTGATCGAACTGAAGTGGCACGCTGGTCAATGGCTAATTCTCGTGAGGCCGCCGCTCGGAACTGGGCCTGACCACCACGAGAGTCATGCAAAATTAGCATGAAGCGCCCGAACTATTCTTGCCTTTTCAAGACCACCAAACGATGATTGCTCAATAGATCATTCCAAGATGGAATAATATGCAGCCGTCCCGTCGCTTCCTGCCGTCAACCGCTCTGCTTGCCGCCTTTGAAGCTGCGGCGCGCACCGGCAGCGTGACGCTGGCAGCCAAGGAGCTCAGCCTGACCCAGGGGGCTGTCAGCCGGCAGATCAAGTCGCTGGAAGAGCAACTCGGTGTCGAACTGTTCGTCCGCGAGCGCCAGACCATTCGGCTGACGCCCGCCGGCGAAGCCTATGCGCGCGAGATTCGCGACGCGCTGCGGAAGATCAGCACCGCCTCGTTCAACCTGCGCGCCAATCCGAGAGGCGGCACGCTCAATCTGGCGATCCTGCCGACGTTCGGCACGCGCTGGCTGGCGCCACGCCTTCCGAGATTCCTGGCGCAGAATCCGGGCGTCACCGTCAATCTTGCAACCCGCCTGTCCTACTTCGATTTTCGTTCCGAGCCGCTGGATGCAGCGATCCATTTCGGATCACCGGACTGGCCGGGCGCCGAGATGGTCCTCCTGCGCTCGGAGGAAGTCGTTCCCGCCTGCAGTCCCGAGCTCAGGAAGCAATTCCACTTTCGCTCGGCAGGAGACATCAGGAAGGCATTGCTGCTCAGCATCTCGACGCGACCGAACGCATGGGACCAATGGTTCCTTGCGCAGGGCGTTCCAGGGGCGTCCGCCCAGACGATGTATTTCGATCAGTTTGCAACGGTTGCCCAGGCGGCGATGGTCGGCGTGGGCGTTGCGCTTCTTCCCACGTTCCTGATCCAGGACGAGCTGGCCAGCGGTCGCCTCGTGCGCGCCCTCAACCTGCCGATGGAGAGCCCCGAACGATACTATCTGGTGTGGCCGTCGGAACGAGCGCCCCACCCGCCCCTCGTCGTCTTTCGGGATTGGCTGCTCGCTGAGACGGTAGCCGATCGGTGAGCGAATTGGCGAGCCGCCAGCCCGCCAATGCCCCTTCACGGCGCCACCAGTCGCTTGCGAATGGCATAGCGCACCAGCTCGGCCGTCGACGACATCCCGAGCTTGCGCATTGCGGACGCGCGATGCGTCTCGACCGTCTTCACGCTCAGCTTCAGGATCGTGCTGATGGACCTGTTGGTATGTCCTTCGGCAATGAGCTGAACCACGCTCTGCTCGCGCGACGTGAGCAGCATGGCCGACTTGTTCTGCTTGTTGAGCTGGTAGTCGTGGAGCAGCTTCTCCAGCAGCAGGCTGGTGAAGTAAGGCCGGCCGTCGAGCAGCGCCTCGATGGCGGAAATCAGGTGGTTCCTGGCATCCGACTTGAACAGGAACCCGCGAACTCCTGCCAGGATGGCCTCGGTCAGCAGCTCCTCATTCTCGTGCATCGTCAGGATCAGCACTTCCGTGCGCACATGCAGCGCCTTCAGACGACGGCTGACCTCCAGCCCGTTCATGAGCGGCATCGAATAGTCGACGATCACGATATCGGGCCGCGTCTCCAACGCCAATGCGACCGCCTGCTCGCCATTGGTCGCCTCTCCGCTGACGATCCAGTTGGAGCGGGTTTCGACGATCGCCCGCAGCCCGGAGCGCACGACTTCATGATCATCCGCAATCACGATGCGCTTCACGACGTCGTTCCCGTATGCCGGCCCGCGGGCCCATCGGGCGATCGATGGAGGCGACCGGCAGGAAGATCGAGCGATCATACCGGTCGCGGTCCAGCGGGTTATCCCACAAAACCCTGAAATCCCTCGGCGATTGTACCCAAAGGCCTCATACCTCGATCAGCCCGGCCCGCACCGCGTAGCGGACCAGTCCGGCCGTCGAATTCACGTCGAGCTTGCGCATCGCGGCCGCCCGGTGCGCCTCCGTCGTCTTGACGCTGAGGTCCAGGATGGAGCTGATGCCTTTGTTGCTATAGCCCTCCGCGACTAGCTTGACGACGAGCTGCTCCCGCGGGGTGAGCGCCTGCCTACTGTCCATGCTGGAGCTCAGCCCGCGATCCAGTTCGTTCTGACAGCTCCTGGTACAGAACGGCTTGTGCGCCAGGAGCGCCTCGACCGCCGCCAGCAGAAGTTTGTTGGCGTCGGACTTCAGCAGGAAGGCGCGCGCACCTGCCTGGAACGCCTCCTGCGCAAGCAGGCTGGAATTGTGCACCGTGAAGATCAGCACCTCGGTCTGAAGCGGGTATTCCCTGATCCGCCGTGCGACTTCCACCCCCGTCATGCGCGGCATGGAAAAATCGACGATGGCGACGTGGGGCTGGTTGGCGATTGCAGCGGCAACAGCCTTGCTGCCGTCATTGGCCTCAGCGACCACCTCCCAATCCGCCCGCTGCTCGAGCACGGCTCGCAAGCCCGACCGTACGGCCTCGTGATCATCTGCGATAAGAAACCGCTTCATGGCAGCGCACTCCAGGTTTTTTGACACGGTGGCAGCCCCAGACGCCAGGCGCGATAGACGATTTCGGCCACCACCGGTGATCAGTTTTCTTCTTTCACGATGTGCCTGCGTGGACCCTCGCGACTGTTGCGGTCTTCCTGTTGCGTTTGCTTTCGACGAAATCGCGCGGCAACACCGCCAGCAATGTGGTGCCGGAATGTCGCGCCGCCGAGCCGGACTGGATATGAAGCGTACCTCCGATTTGCTGCAATCTGGCCCTCATGGCCGGAATGCCGACGCCCATTACAGCCTTCGTACTGGATTTGGCATGGGCAGCCGGAAAGCCTCGCCCGTTGTCGCTGACCGTCAGTTGAACATGGCTGCCGGTCGAGGCGATGACGATTCTAACTTCCGTCGCCTTCGCATGACGAAAGACGTTCGTCAGGGCCTCCTGGACGACCCGGAGCAACGAATGCTGCTTGTCACGCGACAAGCGATCGATATCCGACGAAATCCTGGTCGTCACGTGCAGGGATGTCCGCGTGGCAAATCCCCGCGAATAGCGTTCGATCGTCGCTTTCAGACCGTCGACCGTCAGATTCTGCGGGTGCAGCAGATAGGCGAACGCTCGGATCTCCCGCAGCGCTTCGTCGATCGAGGCATCGATCTCGTCACATAGCCGCGCAGCTCCGGCCGGGTCGTTCAGGCAGGTGCGCAGGCGCATCAGGCCGAGGCTCGCTGCGATCAGATACTGGCAGGTTGAATCGTGAAGATCGGATGCGATCCGCTGCTGGATGCACTCCTGAAGGGACACCAGGCTGGCGTTCGGAGGCACGTCGCCGAGCCGCTCTTCCGGACCGATTGGCAGCCATTCCCTGACGCCGGTTCGACTCGACTCGCAGGTGGGGGAGCCATGTAGCTTCACGGTACGCACTCACTCTTTGAGCGACCTTGGCATCGAAGCTCAATGCCGAGTCTTCAATGTTCCCGAACGCGAGGGTCGCTCCCTGCCCCGTCGACGCCACGCCAGGTGATGATCTCTGGATCAGAACCCGCGCCCTCGGGCTTGCGGGATTATACACCGCTGGGTCAGGTACACTACCAAGTAGTACCCTATGCCGATTGAAATCCCGAATATGTGAAAGATGAAGTCCGGAGCGTGTGATTGTGCAGTTCGTGCCAAATCGCCGCGAACCGACGTTCAACATCACTGCAACAGAGACTAAAACGCCTTCCAACGGGCTCCGTGATGGCGATCCGCCACCACGCCCAAGCGCTCGAGTCCGTCCGCCCCTAGTAATCCACCGCGTCCCGAGTGATCGGACAGGTCATGCAATGACCGCCACCCCGGCCGCGGCCGAGTTCTGCGCCGACGATGGTGATCACCTCGATCCCCTCCTTGCGCAGCAAGGTGTTGGCATAGGTGTTGCGGTCATAGGCGAATACGACCCCGGGCGACGCGCAGACCAGATTGGCGCCGCTGTCCCACTGCGTACGCTCGCGCATATAGGCGGTGCCACCAGTCTCGACGACGCGCAGCTTCTTCAGGCCCAGCGCCTCCGCGACGACCTGCACGAACGGCTTCTCGTCCTTGCGCAGCTCGATACCGGTGGCGTTGTTTGCGGGCCGGTACGAGAACGCCCTGATGGTGTCGACGATGTCGGGATAGATCAGCACGCAATCGCGATCGGCGAAGGTGAAGACGGTGTCGAGATGCATCGCCGCGCGGAGCTTGGGCATCGCGGCCACGATCACGCGCTCGGCCGCCTTCCTCTTGAACAAGGCAGCTGCAAGCTGGCTGATCGCCTGCCGCGAGGTGCGCTCGCTGAGGCCGATCAGGACGTTGCCTTTGCCGATCGGCATCACGTCGCCGCCTTCCAGGGTGGCAAGGCCATGATCCTGGGTCGGGTCACCCCACCAGACGTTGACCTTCCCCGCAAAGTCCGGATGGAACTTGTAGATGGCCGTGGCGAGGATCGGCTCTTCATGCCGTGCCGGCCAATAGAGCGAATTGAGGGTGACGCCGCCATAGATCCAGCAGGTCGTATCCCGCGTGTACAGCGTATTGGGCAGCGGCGGCAGCAGATACTCGGTCATGCCGGCTGCCTCGCGAATGAGCCGCAGCGTTTCGCCGCCATGGGCGTCCGGAAAATCGTAGGTGGAAACACCGCCGATCAAGGTTTCGGCCAGGTCACGCGGCTTGAGGCTTTCCAGATAGGCGCGCAGGTCATCGACGATATCTGGCCCGACCTGGTTGGGAACGACCTGGTTGTCGAGGATCCATTTCCTGGCCTCAGGGATCGCGACGGTCTCGGTGAGCAGATTATGCATCTCGACCACTTCGATGCCGCGGTCGCGCATCTTCTGCACGAAATCGAAATGATCGCGCTTGGCGTTGTCGACCCAGAGCACGTCGTCGAACAGCAACGTGTCGCAATTGGAGGGCGTGAGGCGTTGATGGGCACGGCCCGGCGAGCAGACCATCACCTTGCGCAACTGTCCGACCTCAGAATGCACGCCGAAAGCAGTGGAGGAGTCCGAAGCTTGCTTTGCCATGGGAGCTGCCTTGCCTAGATGGTCTCGCCTAGATGGTGATGTAGCCGGTGGCCAATCCATGAACTCCGATCACGGCGCCGATCACGGCCACGATGAAGATGACCCATTCGACCGGCTTGAAGACCTTTGCCTTCTGCTCAAGGCGGGCCCAGAAATACAAAACCGTACCGGGCGCGTAGAGAATGGCGGCCAGCAGCAGGTATTTCATCCCCGCCGCATAGATCAGAAACAGCGTGTAGACGACGGCGATGCCGGTGAAGATCAGGTCGCGCCTGCGCTGGTCCGGGCGCTTCTCATAGGTCTCGCCCCGCCTGACCAGCAAGAGCCCGTAGGCGGCGACCAGGAAAAATGGAATGAGGTTCATGACGCTCGTCAAATTGAGCATGAATGCGAAGGCGTCTCGCGACCAATAGGTGCTGATCACGAAGAGCTGGACGACCACGTTCGTCAACCACAGCGCGGCGGCCGGCACCTTGTTCGCGTTCTCCGTGCCGAACACCGCCGGCATGTCTCTGGTCCGGCCGGCGGCGGAGAGCACTTCGGCGCAGATCAGCGACCAGGCGAGATAGGCGCCCAACACCGAAACCAAAAGTCCAATGCTGACGAAGACGGCGCCCCAGTGCCCGACGACCGCCTCCAGCACAGTCGCCATTGACGGCTGCCGCATGTCCGCGATCTCGGCGCGCGGGAGCACGGCATAGGGCAGCATGGTGACGAACACCATCAGGCTCGTCACGATCACGAAGCCGAGGATCGTTGCGGCGCCGACATGGGCACGCTCCCTGGCATAGCGCGAATAAACGCTGGCGCCCTCGATGCCGAGAAAGACGAACACCGTGACCAGCATGGTCGCGCGAATCTGCTCGAACAGACTCTTGTCCGGCATGCCCTCGCCGCCCCAGAAATTGGCGCGGAACATATCCGCCTTGAAGGCGAAGATCAGGATCGCGATGAAGACCAGGATCGGCACGATCTTGGCGATGGTGACGATGGTGTTGATGGCGGTCGCCTGCTGTACGCCGCGCAAGATCATGAAGTGGAACAGCCAGATGCCGATCGAGGCGACGATGATCGCGGTGACGGTATTGCCATCGCCGAACACGGGAAAGAACGCGCCGAGCGTCGACTTGATCAGCACCCAGTAGGATACGTTGCCGATGCAGCTCCCGGACCAGTAGCCGAGCGCCGAGAGGAACCCTGGATAGTCACCAAATCCTGCCTTCGCATAGGCATAGACGCCGGCATCGAGATCGGGCTTGCGTTCGGCCAGCGACTGGAAGACGCGGGCCAGCGTGTACATGCCGCCGCCGGCGATGCACCAGGCAAAGATGGCTCCGAACGGGCCCGTTGCGATGCCGAAGGTCCGCGGCAACGAGAAGATGCCCGAGCCGACCATCGACCCGACCACCATCGCGGTCAGCGCGAACAGTGAAAGCTTCTGGATCGATGACGTCGCGGTCATGGAGGCCTCGCGCAGCCAATCGGCTTTTGGCAGTGCTTGCGACGATGCGCCTTCGGACCCGCAGGGAATATCGGGTGATTACCTAGTCGTGGATCAGGATTTCCCTCCTCGCCGGGGATCTCCGCCGATCGCGCGCACGTACCCCTTGGCTCATCAGAACATTCATCCTTTGAGCCCAGGGTTTTCTCCGATGCCGCGCGTAGCGCCCGCGGACTAGCGTCACGCCGGAGCACACCATCAGCATCCTGCCCAGCCGACAAAGCTCAAGGAGGTTTCGATGTCCGATCTCGTCGCGATCGTGTACCCGACCGAGGCAAAAGCCGAGGAAGTGCGTCAGCGCCTCCTCAAATTGCAGAAGGAATACCTCATCACCATCAGCGACGCCGTGATCGCCGTCAAAACCGATACCGGCGGCATCAAGCTCAACCAACTCGTCAACACGACCGCCGTAGGAGCGATGACGGGAAGCTTCTGGGGGCTGTTGATCGGCGTCTTGTTCCTGAACCCGATCCTCGGCGTCGCGGTCGGAGCGGCCTCCGGCGCGCTCGGCGGCGCGTTGTCCGATTTCGGCATCGACGATGCCTTCATGAAGGAGCTGTCCGGCAACCTCCATACCGGCAACGCGGCGCTGTTCGTCCTGATCAAGCACATGACGGCGGACAAGGTGCTCAAGGAGATCAAGGACGCCGGCGGCGTCGTGCTGAAGACCTCGCTCGACGAGAGCAAGGAAAAGATGCTGCGCGACGCGCTCGCCAGCGCAGCAGAGCGGCCGGCGGCTTGATGCCGCCTTCCGCCGCTCAGCGGCGGCTTCCGGCGAGGCGCAGCAGCATCATGAACAGGTTGATGAAGTTGAGGTAGAGCGACAGCGCCGATATCACGGACTTGCGGCCTGCCGACGTCTCATCGTCCGCGCTGTCGTACATCGCCTTGATGCGTTGGGTGTCGTAGGCGGTGAGGCCTGCAAAGACGCCGACGCCCACGATCGAGATCAGCCAGTCGAGCCCGGTCGACCTCAGGAAGAGGTTGACCAGGCTTGCGATGATGATGCCGATCAGGCCCATGAACAGGAAGGTGCCGACCCCGGACAGGTCGCGCCTCGTCGTATATCCGAACAGGCTGAGTGCGCCGAAGGTCGCAGCGGTGATGAAGAACACGCGGGTGATCGAAGCGCTCGTGTAGATGTGGAGCAGGATCGAGAGCGATATGCCGACGAGGGCGGCATAGACAAAAAACAGCGTCCTCGCCGTCGAGACCGACAGCGTATTGATGCGCGATCCCAGGAAGAATACCAGCGCGAGCGGCGCCAGGATGAAGACCCACATCACCGGGCTTTGCAGCCAGGAGGGATCGACCAGCTGATAGGTCAGCCAGGCCGCAACCGCGGTCACGCCGACGCCCGCGGCCATGTGATTGTAGATCCGCAACATGTAGTCGCGCAGTCCGGCGTCAATCGCGATCGCGCTGCCGCCGGCCTGGCCTGAGCCCGCCAGGTTCTGATCATAGTTCGACATCGCTTTCCTCCTCTCGCGCGTCGGGGCGATGAGATCACGCTATTCCGGTGCGCAGGTCCCGGACATCGGCTGATCACCCGAGGAACCGAGGCAAGATTCCCCTAGTCCGGGGCGCCCGCCTCCACCTTACGAAAGCGCAATCCGCCGGCCCGCTCGGCATCCCGTTGGCGGATGTGCCTTACGGGTTTGTCACTGGCAGCCGTCCACGCCCCAGCTTAATGCAGCAGCATGCGCTATTTCTTTCATATCGTCGACAGATATGGCCTCTTCCCCGACTGGATTGGATGCGAGTACGCCGACCAGGATGCGGCGCTGGAGCACGCCAGGCGGCTTGCAGCCGAACTCGCCAAGACAGGCGAGTTCTTTCGGTCGAGCTTCGTATTCGTGGCGCGGGCCTCGGCACCCGGTTCGCTGTCGCGTTCCGACCAGCCCGCGGCCAGGCAGGTCGCCGGAGCCTGAAGGCGGCACTCCCCAGGAGCCCGGCGATGCCAATTTACGGCCATCGCCCTCTACAGAGAATCCCTGATGTGCGGGCGGGAATGCCGCCTCTAAGGTCGCAGATCTGAGGCCGGCCGACATCCTGCGATCCACGCGGACCGTCGTATCAGGCTCATTTCCGATCGGGAGGCCATTCCCTGTCATGGCTCCTTCGTCGAACGAGGCCGCTCAGACGCTGTCACGCAGCGCGCTCACCGCGCTCGTGATCGGGTCGATGGTGGGTTCGGGCATCTTCGCATTGCCCGCATCCTTCGGCCGCGCCACCGGGGTGCTTGGGGCGATCATCGCCTGGATCATTGCGGGCACCGGTATGCTGATGCTGGCGCTGGTGTTCCAGGCGCTCGCACGTCGCAAGCCGGAGCTGGACGCCGGAATCTACGCCTATGCCAAGGCCGGATTCGGAGATTACATCGGCTTCGCCTCAGCAGCCGGCTACTGGATCGGCTGCTGTCTCGCCGACGTCACCTGTCTCATCCTGATCAAGGCCACGCTCGGACAGTTCTTTCCCGTGTTCGGCGACGGCACGACGCCGACGGCGATCGCGGCGGCGTCCGTGCTGCTGTGGGGCGTGCATGTCCTGGTGTTGCGCGGCATCAAGGGAGCGACCACCCTCAATACGATCGCAACCTACGCCAAGATCGTCCCGATCCTGGCATTCATCATCGTGGCGATCTTCACCGTGGACGCTGAACGCTTGTCACAAAGCTTCTGGGGAACGGACGAGCCATCCCTTCCGGACGTCTTCGCGCAGGTCCGCGGCACGATGCTGCTCACCGTCTTCGTCTTTGTCGGGATCGAGGGGGCAAGCGTGTACTCCCGCTACGCCAGGGACCGCTCCGATATCGGAGTTGCGACCGTCATGGGCTTCCTGATCGTCTTGAGCCTTCTCGTCCTCGTCACGCTCCTGTCCTACGGCGTGCTGCCGCGCGAGGCGCTGGCGACGCTTCCGACGCCGTCGATGGCCGGCGTGATGGAAGCGATGGTCGGCCGCTGGGGCAGCATCTTCATCAGCGTCGGGCTCCTGATCTCGATCCTCGGAAATTACCTGTCATGGTCGCTGCTGGCGGCCGAGATCCTGCATTCGGCCGCGATGAACCGCACCATGCCCTCGTTCCTCGGCAGAGTGAACGCACACCAGGTGCCGGCGGGCGCGCTCTGGCTCACCAACTGTGTCATCCAGGCATTTCTTCTCGTTACCTGGTTTGCGGAATATGCCTTCACGCTCGCACTGAAGATGACAAGCGCGATGACCCTGATCCCATATTTCTTCGTCGCCGCGTATGGGCTGAAGCTCGCCTCTCTCGGCGAGACCTACGATGCCGGCGAGCGCGCCCGCAGAGTCGACTGGGTCCGCTCGGCCGTCGCGACGCTCTATGCCGCCGGCATGATCTATGCGGGCGGGCCAAAATTTCTGCTGCTGTCGACCATCCTGTACGCACCCGGAACGGTGCTGTTCTTCCTCGCCAAGCGCGAGCGCAAGGAGACGACGTTCCGGCCGTTCGAAGCCGTCACATTCGCAGCGCTGGCGGCCGCTGCATGCGCCGGCATCTATGCGCTGACCGTCGGAGCGATCTCGATCTGAACCATTCGTTTGGTTGTCAATTGGAGGCGAGCATGAACATCCGGGCCCTCTGCGCCGGTCTGATCCTTGGACTGATGGCGGTGACTGCACCCTCGACCCCGTCCCTGTCGCAGTCCGACACCAAGGGCGTGGCCGCGCCGAAAGAACCAGGCGCAGCCGCGCCCAGCACCACCGCCACACCCAATACCAATATGAACCCGACGAAGCATCGCTACTGGCGCCATCGCGGCGGCACGCATCCGCACTATGGCAGCCGTCGGGTTCGCACCTAGAGCAACGAAGAGACCGCCGAGATCCCGCGAACTGGTCGATCGATGAGCGACACCCGGATCGGACAAGACAGGCTGCGCGAGGTGGCGCGGCGCGACGAAGCCGACCCCGCCGGAGGCGACGGCCGGCGCAGCCTGCTCACGACGGGACTCACTCTGCTCGCTGCGTGCGTCGCACTGTTTCTGGCATGGCAATCCGTTTCGAGCCTGCTCGTCGTCTTCGCGGGCGTGTTGTTTGCGGCCTTGCTGGACGCCGCCGCGCGGGCGCTCGCGCCAGCCCTCCCGCTCAAGCGTGTCTGGCGATTGACGCTCGTGCTTCTGTTCCTCACCGCCCTGTCGGGACTTGGTCTCGTTTGGGGTGCGCGCAAGCTGCCGGAGCAGACACGAATATTGCTCAAGGTGATGGATGCCCAGCTCGACATCCTTCAGGAGCATCTGTTGTCGTACGGCGTCGATCTGCTCGGTCCGGAATGGGGCCGGGATTTCGCGCAATGGCTGTTCTCCGATCAAGGCCGGCTCCTGAGCCACGCCCAGTTCGTGCTGGGAGGCGCCTCGAGCGTGCTGACCGCTACGCTCGTGATCCTGTTCCTTGGAATCCTCTTTGCGTTCGATCCCACCAGCCATCGTGAAAGCCTGGTCATGCTGGTGAAGCCGTCATATCGGACACGGACGCGCGAGGTGATGGACGAGATGGGCAACGTCATGCGGCTCTGGTTCGTCGGACAACTGATCCGCATCATCCTGATGACGCTGTGCGTCTGGGTCGCGCTTTACCTGATCGGGCTGCCCGGTCCATTCGTGCTTGGACTCCAGGCAGGCTTGTCGAACTTCATCCCGTATCTCGGGCCCATCGTTGCCGCCATTCCGATCGCGCTCGTCGCGATGCCGCTCGGCGGCTCGCTGCTGATCTGGGCCGTCGTCGTCTACACCATCATCCAGTCGATCGAAGGCTATGTGATCGGCCCACTGATCCAGCGTCAGGCCGTGGAAATTCCACCGGCCTGGACCCTGGTCGCGATCGTCCTGTTGGGCGCGCTGTTCGGCGTCATGGGCATTGCGCTGGCGATGCCGCTGGTCGCCATCGGCCGGGTCGCGATCATCAGATTCTATGTCGAGGATTATCTCGGCGATGGTCCCAGACTGGCGCTGAACAACGGCAAATCACGCGTGGGTGACCCATGAATGACACTGAGCGCGAGATGGATACACAACAGGCGGAGAGCGGCGAAGCTCATTCCGGCATGGCCCATTTCCTGTGGCAGCAGCTTCCTTATGTCGTGGCGCTGGTGCTGGCCGTCGCGGGCGTCGCCTACACCAATGTCTCGCGCCAGCCCCTGGTCGGCTATTGGGAGTTCCTGGCACTCGCCATCGGCGTGGTCTGTGTCATCACCAAATGGCCGGAGGTCGACGGCAAGGAAGCCAAGTTGCGGTTGATCTGGACACAGGCGCTGCACTGGGTCGCCGTCCTGGTCACGATGAACATCATCCTGGTGTCGGGCGTGCAGCAGCTGCTTCCGACACCGGCAACCGGCCTCGTCTTGCTGACGTTGCTCGCGCTCGGAACGTTCCTGGCGGGCGTCAGTCTTCTGTCGCTGCAAATTGCCTTCCTCGGCCTTGCGATGGGCTTGGCCGTTCCGGCGATATCCTGGCTGAAGCAATCTTTCTTCTTCTTCCTGCTGGGCGCCGTGCTCCTCATCGGCCTCGCCCTTACCTTCTGGCTTCGCCAGGACCGGCGGCCGAGGACCGCGCCCGCCGACACCAAGACGCACATGGAGGACTGACATGCGAATGACACGGATCGTTGCAGTGATCGGCGTATCGGCGCTGCTATGCACGTTCACGCTGCCCGCGCGCGCGGAGACCTTCAGGGTCGGCCGGCTCCTGTGCTTCAGCAATCCGCGCGTCGGGCTGGTGCTCGGATCGGCGCAGACGCTGCGATGTGTGTTCTACACGGGAAATCCGCCGCGGCAGTACATCTATGAAGGACGGATCCGGCGCATTGGCCTTGATATCGGTGTGACCAGCGCAGGCACCCTCTCCTGGGCGGTGCTCTCCAAGAACTCGCGCATCGGCCCCGCCACCTTGCGCGGCAACTATGTGGGCGCGAGCGGCAATTTAGCGCTGGGGCCCGGCCTCGGCGCCAACGTCCTGATCGGAGGCTCGCGGCGCAGCGTGATGCTGCAGCCGCTCTCCATCGAGCGATCAATCGGACTCAATCTCGCAGCCGGCGTCACCAATCTGACACTGGGGCCGAGGGGACGGCGATAGCAATTCACCGGCGTTTCTCGCGCGATCGCAGCGCCGCCATTCATGCAAATTGGAATATTCCCGCTCCACTGCTCAGGGTTTCGTCGGATGTCGGCGCTGCGGGTTCCAAGCTAGCATTCAGGCGTGTCGATCGAGCCATTGCCGATGAGGAGCATGGCATGACAGCCTATGACAGCCGAACCGAGATCGAGGGTTTCGTTCCGCCCCCATTCTGGGTCTGCGCGCTCCTGGGCATCGTGCTGATCGCCGCCGGTCTCTTTGCTCTCGGCGACGTCGTGTTCGCAACGCTCATCAGCGTCAAGCTGATCGGCGTGATTGCGATCGCGGCCGGCGCGTTCGAGATCATGCACGCCTTCTGGACCAGGGGATGGGGCGGCTTCCTGTGGCAGGTTCTGCTTGGCGTGCTCTATCTGGGGCTCGGTTTCCTGCTGCTCAGCCAGCCTGTGTCAGGCGCTCTCATCCTGACCTACTTCCTCGGCGCGATACTGTTCGCCTCGGGCGCCATTCGCTGCGTGCTGAGTTTCGCGCGTTGGCGGCAGAACGGATGGATGATGCTCATCTCTGGCGCCTTTGCAACACTCGCAGGTCTCGTGATCCTGCTCGGATTCCCCGAGATCAGCGTCTGGGCCCTTGGATTCCTTTTGGGCGTCGACCTGATCTCGCATGGCCTGGCGTGGCTGCTCTATGCGCTGCAGTCCGTGCGGCGGACTGTGTGACAGGAAGAGGAGAAGATGATGAACGCTCCCACCCGCCGTGCTTTCCTCGGCTTTGCCCAGAATGCCGTTGCCGCCGCAGCGATCGGCGCCATCGGCGTTCGCTTGATCGAGGCCGCGGAAGCAATGCCGATCGCTCCCGATCTCGGGCAGGCGGGGATGCCATCCGATCTCGCGACGCAAGCGCAATGGGGACCGGGACCCGGCTGGGGACCTGGAACTGGCCCCGGTTGGGGACAAGGCCCCGGCTGGGGGCGACCGCCACCACCGCCGCCGCGGCGCAGGCGCCGCTGGGTCTGCTGGTGGCATCGCGGCCGTCGTCAATGCGGATGGCGGTGGCGCTAGGAGCTGTCGCAAACCGACGCGGTCCATCGGCAGCAGGTTTGTCGTGAAGACAATTCAGGCTCTCAACCAGACGATGGAGGACACCATGCACACGAAGAACCAATGGCTCCTTGCGGCCGTGCTGGCTGTCCTTCTCGTCGTGGCCACCTGGTATTGCGTGGCGGTGTGGCAGGCAACGCCCATGCCGCTCTACGGCAACATCATCCTGGCAGTCGCCGCGATCTTCATACTGGTCTCGGGCTGCGGCCTTATCGCGCTGATGTTCTACAGCCGTCGCAAGGGCTACGACGAGCCTGCTCGCAGCAACCGCACGCCGCGGGAATGAGTGAGGCCTGCGCCACTGATTTCAGGGCCGGGGCAAGGAGCGGACGATGGACCTTGCACAAGCCTCGGTCAGACTGCTGATGGCAAGCCTCGTGACGATCATCACCGGCGGGACAGCCTTGACACAGCCTGCTCCCGCCGGTCCTCCCGCGGTCGGTGTCGTGGAAGCGGCCAAGCGGCCGATCACCGAGACCAGCGAATTCATCGGGCGGATCGAAGCGATCAATCGCGTCAACGTCGTCGCACGCGTCACCGCGTTTCTGGAAAAGCGGTTGTTCGTGGAAGGCGCGGAAATCAAGTCCGGAGATCAGCTCTATCATCTCGAACGCGGCCCCTTCGAAGCCGACCTCGAGTCAAAGCAGGCACAGGTGGCGCAGCTCCAGGCGACGCTCGAAAACGCCAAATTGACCACCGAACGCGCACGCACGCTGCTCGGCGGACCGGCCGGACAACAATCGACCTACGATGCCGCTATTGCGAACCAGCGCAGCCTGGAAGCACAGGTACAGGCTGCTCAGTCACAGGTCGATGCATCACGGATCAATCTCGACTACACCGTGATCAGCGCAGCGATCGACGGCAAGATCGGACGCACGTCAGTCACCGAGGGCAACGTCGTCAGTCCGAGTTCGGGCGTTCTGACCACCATCGTCAGCCAGGACCCGATGTACGTCACCTTCCCCGTGCCGCTTCGCCAGGGGCTGGAATTGCGCGAACGGTATGGTCCGAAAGGCGGCCTGGAAGCCGTGGTGATCAGGTTGCGGCTCCCCGACGGCCGCATGTATGGCCAGGCTGGCAAGCTGAATTTCGTCGACAACACCATCGCGCAAAACACCGACACGGTCACCGTGCGCGGCGAAATCGCCAACCCGATCCTGCGGGCGCCTTCGGCCGCGGGCGTGACCGTCCACGAACTGACCGACGGCGAATTCGTCACCGTCGTGCTCGAAGGCGTCGAGCCCGTCGAGGTGCTGGCGATCCCCCGCTCCGCCGTGCTCTCGGACCAGCAGGGTGATTATGTCCTCACCGTCGGTGGCGACAACAAGGCCGAGCAGCACCGCGTCAAGCTCGGACAATCGACGCCGACCATCGCCGCCGTGATCAGCGGGCTCACCGCCGGCGACAAGGTCATTGTCGAGGGCTTGCAGCGGGCCCGCCCCGGCCAGGTCGTCGTGCCCGGTCCGGCAAGCCCGCTGATCCTGTCGAGCATGAACGCTGCCACAAGCGACACTGGCACTTCTGGCGAAGCTGTGGGCACCAAGCGATGATGTCAGCGGTTTTCATCGATCGCCCGCGACTGGCGATGGTGATCGCATTCATCATCACCATCGCCGGTGCACTCGCGGTGATGCAGATCCCGGTGGCGCAGTTTCCGGACATCGTGCCGCCGCAGGTCTCGGTCTCCGCCACCTTCCCCGGCGCATCCGCGGAGGTGGTCGAAGGCAGCGTCGCCCAGCCACTGGAGGCGCAGGTCATCGGCGTGGACCGCGCCCTCTATATGAAATCGACCAGTGCCAATGACGGCACCTATACGCTTACCGTTTCTTTCGCTCTCGGCACCAACCCCGACATCAATACGGTCAACGTCAACAATCGCGTCCAGAGCGCACTGTCGCAACTGCCGACGGAGGTCCAGCAACAGGGCGTCACGGTGCGCAAGCGGTCCTCGGCGATCCTGCAATTCCTGGCGCTCTACAGCGCCGACGGGCAGCAGGATCCGCTTTTCATCACCAACTACGCCATCATCAACGTGCTCGATGCCCTCGCCAGCACGCCGGGGGTCGGCCAGACCAATCTGTTCGCCAAAATGAACTACTCGATGCGGATCTGGTTCGATACGCAGCGGCTGACCAGCCTCAATCTGACTCCGTCGGACGTCATTGCCGCGATCCGTGCGCAAAGCGTCCAGGCACCGGTCGGCCGCATCGGCGCGCGGCCGATCAGCGATGACCAGCAATTCCAGTTCAATGTTCAGACCCTCGGCCGGCTCGCCACCACCGATCAATTCGCCAACATCGTGCTGCGCGCCAATCCGGACGGCTCCTCGCTCCTGGTGAAGGACGTCGCCCGGGTCGAGATGGGCGCGCAAAATCTCGACAGCGAAGCGCGGATCGATGGACGCTCTGCCGTGCCGATCGCGATCTATCTCGCACCGGGCGCCAATGCCGTGACGACAGCGAAGGCGGTCGCAGCCACGATGCAACGTCTGTCCAAGCGCTTCCCAACCGGGCTCAGCTACCTCGTACAATACGACTCCACGAGCTTCGTGTGGGATACGATCACCGAAGTCCTGCGGGCGCTTGCCGAGGCCTTCGTTCTGGTCGTGATCGTGGTCTACCTCTTCCTTGGCAATCTCCGCGCTACCGTGATCCCGGCCGTGGCCGTTCCCGTAAGCCTGATCGGTACTTTCGCAGTGCTGCTGGTGGCCGGCTATTCGGCCAACACCGTGTCATTGCTCGCGATGGTGCTCGCCATCGGCATCGTCGTCGACGACGCGATCGTGGTGGTCGAGAACGTGGAACGCGTGATGGAGGAAGAGCCGGCGCTGTCCGCCGTCGAGGCCAGCAAGAAAGCCATGACGCAGATCACGGCGCCGATCATCGCGATCACGCTGGTGCTGCTCTCCGTCTTCGTGCCGATTGCGTTCATTCCGGGCATTTCCGGCACGCTGTTTCGCCAGTTCGCGGTCACGATCAGCGCCGCGATGATCATTTCGGCATTGAACGCGCTGACATTGTCGCCGGCGCTCTGCGCGCTTTTCCTGCGTCACACCGGGCCCAGGCGCGGCATCATCGGGCGCGTGCTTGGCGGGATCGACTGGCTGCGTGACCGCTACAGCAGCGGCGTGCGCCGACTGTTGCGTGTGGCTGTACTCTCCCTCCTATTCGCTGCCGTCTTCGCCGCCGGGATCTTCGGCATGTCGCTGATCACGCCGACGGGATTCCTCCCCGAGGAAGACCAGGGCGCCTTCTTCACGTCGGTGCAACTCCCCGACGGCGCATCGGTCGCACGCACCAGCGAGGTCACACAAAAGATCGAGGACATCCTGAAGAACATGCCGGCGGTTGATCACGTCCTCGCCGTCATCGGCTTCTCACTGCTCGACGGCGCATCCGAGCCGAACAGCGCGCTGGTCGTGACCCGACTCAAGCCTTTTGCCGATCGCAAGGCGGCGGCCGATTCTGCACAGGCATTGATCGCGCAAACCTTCGCAGCCGGAGCACAGATCCCGCAGGCAAACGTGCTGCCCTTCAACATGCCGCCGATCATCGGCCTCTCGACCTCCGGCGGGTTCGAATACCAGCTCCAGGCGCTGGAAGGACAGAGCCCCGCGGCGATTTCCAGCGTCACCGGCGCACTGATCAGCGCCGCCAACGCCGATCCGCGGCTGGCGCGCGTCTTCTCGACCTTCACCGCGACCAATCCTTCGATCTTTCTCGACATCGACCGTCGCAAGGCGCAGGCGCTCGGCGTCAACGTCAGCGACATCTTTACCGCCTTGCAGGCGACGCTCGGCGGCATCTACGTCAACAACTTCAACCTGTACGGCCGCACCTGGCAGGTCAACGTGCAGGGCGAGGCGTTCGATCGCGCCGATATCTCCGACATCTGGCGGATCTACTTGCGCAACGACACCGGCCAGATGGTGCCGATACGGTCGCTGGCCGGCATCAAGATCGTGACCGGACCGCAGGTGATCACCCGCTACAACAACTATCGCTCGGTGACTGTGAACGGCAGCCCGGCGCCAGGCATCTCGTCCGGCACGGCGATAGCCGCCATGGCGGAGATCTCGAACACCGTGCTGCCGGCAGGCTACGGTTTCGAATGGACCGGCACGGCCTATCAGGAGCAGCAAGCCGCCGGCCAGACCGGCATCGTGCTGATGCTCGCCGTATTGTTTGCCTATCTGTTCCTGGTCGCTCTCTACGAAAGCACGGTGATCCCGATCCCGGTGCTGCTGTCGGTCGTCGTCGGCGTACTCGGCTCATATGTCGGTATCAAGATCGCCGGCCTCAATCTCGATCTCTATGGCCAGATCGGCCTCGTGGTCCTGATCGCGCTCGCCGCCAAGAACGGCATCCTGATCGTCGAATTTGCAAAGGAGCAGCGGGAGGCGGGCGTGGCGCTCGCCGATGCCGCGGTTCAGGGGGCGCACATGCGGTTTCGCGCGGTCATGATGACATCGGTTGCGTTCATCCTCGGTCTCCTGCCGCTCGTCATCGCAACCGGTGCCGCCGAGCTCAGCCGCCGCGCGGTCGGCACCGCCGTGTTCGCCGGCATGCTCGCCGCCAGTTCGATCGGGATCTTCATGGTGCCGATGCTCTACGTGACGTTCCAGCGCCTGCGCGAGCGGGCGAAGGCGAAATCTGGATCAAACACCCACCTGACGCCGCCTGTCGATGAAACGGCCTAGACTATGACGCGCAATCGAAAACGCTGGCTGATCGCCCTCCTTGTCGTGGCCCTCGGCGTGGGGGGCTACCTTGCCTGGCAGAAGCTGGGGGGCGACAGCCTTCCGCCCGGCTTTGCCAGCGGCAACGGCCGCATCGAGGCTGTCGAGATCGATATCGCAACCAAGACGCCGGGACGCATCAGGGACATCCTCGTGAGAGAGGGTGATCTGGTCTCGGCCGGACAGCCGCTGGCACAAATGGATACTGCCCAACTTGAGGCGCAGTACCGCCAGGCCCAGGCGCAACTGCGGCGCGCCACGATCGGGATCGACACGGCCAAGAGTCTCGTGACCCAGCGCGAGGCCGAGAAGAAGACGGCGACCGCCGTGATTAGCCAGCGCAGCGCGGAGTTCGATGCTGCCGATCGAAGGCTACAGCGTTCCGAAACATTGATCAGGACCAACGCAGTGTCCCAGCAGGTGCTCGACGACGACCGCGCGGCCGCCAACGGCGCGCGCGCAGCTGTGGCCGCGTCGGAGGCCCAACTCGCCGGCTCAGAAGCCGCGATCAGCGCTGCCGAAGCCCAAGTCGTCGATGCCGAGGCTGCCGTCGAGGCGGCGAAGGCAGCCATCGAGAGTATAAAGGCCGACCTCAACGACTCGACGCTGCGCGCCCCGCGCGACGGGCGCGTGCAGTTCCGCGTCGCCCAGCCCGGCGAGGTGCTTTCCGCCGGCGGACGCGTGCTCAATCTCGTCGACCTCGGCGACGTCTACATGACCTTCTTCCTGCCGACGGCGCAGGCCGGCCGCGTCGCGATCGGCTCGGAGGTCCGCCTCGTGCTCGACGCCGCGCCGCAATGGGTCATTCCGGCCAAGGCGACGTTCGTCGCCAGCGTTGCTCAGTTCACGCCGAAGACCGTCGAGACCGAGGAGGAGCGCCAGAAGCTGATGTTCCGCGTCCGTGCGCATATCTCGCCGGACCTGCTGCGAAGAAACATCGAGCAGGTCAAGACAGGCCTGCCCGGCCGCGCCTTCGTCCGGCTCGACCAGAACGCCGAGTGGCCGGCCCAACTGACGGAACATCTGGTCAAATGAACGTCGCGTCGAACGGCGATCAGTCAGCTTCTTCGGCGCCGGTCATACGCCTGGAAGCGGTCGGGCTGTCCTATGACAGGACTCGCGCACTGGACGGCATCACGCTCGACATTCCCGCAGGCCGCATGGTTGGATTGATCGGACCTGACGGTGTCGGCAAATCCAGCCTGCTTTCGCTCATCGCCGGGGCTCGCGCGATCCAGGAAGGCCGCGTCCACGTGCTCGGCGGCGACATCGCGGACGCTGCGCACCGGCGGCGGACCTGCCCGCAGATCGCCTACATGCCGCAGGGCCTGGGCAAGAACCTCTACCCGACCCTCTCCGTGTTCGAGAATGTCGATTTCTTCGGCCGTCTGTTCGGACACGACCGGCATGAGCGCGAGGAACGCATACAGCAACTCCTCAAGGACACTGGCCTCGCCCCGTTCATAGACCGGCCCGCAGGTAAGCTGTCGGGCGGCATGAAGCAGAAGCTCGGCCTCTGCTGCGCGCTGATTCACGATCCCGATCTCCTGATCCTCGACGAGCCGACCACCGGCGTCGATCCGCTCTCGCGCCGGCAGTTCTGGGAGCTGATCGAGACGATCCGAAAGGATCGTCCCGGCATGAGCGTCATCGTCGCGACCGCCTATATGGAGGAAGCCGCGCGCTTCGACTGGCTCGTTGCAATGAATGACGGGCGGGTGCTGGCGACCGGCACCCCGGCGGAGCTGCTGCGACAGACCGGCGCCGACAATCTCGATGCCGCCTTCATTGCCCTGTTGCCTCAGGAGCAGCGACGGGGTTACAAGGAGGTGGTGATCCCGCCACGCGCGAGCGGGCATGACGACGACATCGCGATCGAGGCCGAGCAACTGACAGTCCGGTTCGGCGACTTCACGGCGGTCGATCATGTGAGCTTCCGCATCGCTCGCGGCGAGATCTTTGGCTTCCTCGGCTCGAACGGCTGCGGCAAGACCACGACGATGAAGGTGCTGACCGGGCTGCTGCCCGCCAGCGAAGGCGAAGCCAGGCTGTTCGGGCACGAAGTCGATCCCAACGACATGGATGTTCGGCGGCGCGTCGGCTACATGTCGCAGGCCTTTTCGCTCTACTCCGAGCTGACAATCCGCCAGAACCTGGAGCTGCACGCGCGCCTGTTCCGCCTCGCGCCTGACACGATCGACGGACGGGTCCGCCAGATGGTCGAAGACTTCGACCTCACCGATGTCATCGACGCACTGCCCGACGCGCTGCCGCTCGGTGTGCGCCAGCGCCTGTCGCTTGCGGTCGCCATGATCCACGCGCCCGACATCCTGATCCTGGACGAGCCGACCTCCGGCGTCGACCCGGTCGCTCGCGATGGCTTCTGGCAGATCCTGTCCGACCTGTCACGGCGCGACAATGTCACGATCTTCGTGTCCACCCATTTCATGAACGAGGCGGAGCGCTGCGACTGCATCTCGCTGATGCATGCCGGCAAGGTGATGATCAGCGACACGCCGGCGGGGATCGCGGAGCGTCGCGGCGGCGGCAACCTGGAGGAAGCCTTCGTCGCCTATCTGAAGGACGCGATCGCCGCAACAGACGCGCGTGAGGCGCGCGCCACGCCGCATGTCACGCCCGAGCCTGCCGCCGCCAAGGCGCACGGCGCCATGCACAACGCCCTAAGCTTCTTCGATCCCCGACGCATGTTTGCCTACACGCAGCGGGAGGCGCTCGAGCTCAGGCGCGATCCGATCCGCGCCACGCTGGCGATCCTCGGCAGCCTGATCCTGATGTTCGTGATGGGCTACGGCATCAATATGGACGTCGAGAATCTCTCCTTCGCCGTCATGGACCGCGACGACACCACCATCAGCCGCGACTACGTCCTTCAGATCGCGGGGTCCCGCTATTTCACCGAGCTCGCGCCGATCACCGACTATGACGACCTCGACCGCCGCATGCGCAGCGGCGAGTTGAGCCTGGCCATCGAAATCCCACCCGGCTTCGGTCGCGACGTTGCGCGCGGCAGCGAGGTCCAGATCGGCGCCTGGGTCGACGGCGCGATGCCATCGCGCGCAGAGACCGTACGCAGCTACGTGCAGGCAATGCACGCGACATGGCTGACGCAGCGGGCCCGGCAGCTCCTGGGCAATGCCGCGACCACCGGCGACTACCAGCTCGAGGTTCGATTCCTCTACAACCCCGATATCAGAAGCATCGTCGCGATGGCGCCCGCCGTGATCCCGATCCTGCTGCTGATCATCCCGGCGATCCTGGCGACGCTGAGCGTCGTGCGCGAGAAGGAGCTCGGCTCGATCATCAACTTCTACGTCACGCCGGTCACCCGGATCGAGTTCCTGCTCGGCAAGCAGCTGCCCTATGTCGCTCTCGCCATGCTGAACTTCTTCCTGCTGACGGCTTTCGCCGTGTTTGCATTCGGCGTTCCCTTCAGGGGCAGCTTCGTGGCCTTCATGGCGGCCGCCCTCCTCTACGTCGTCATCACGACGGCGATGGGGCTCGTGATCTCCTCCTTCATGACGAGCCAGATTGCGGCGATCTTCGCGACCGCGCTGCTCACCATGATTCCGGCCACGCAATATTCGGGCCTGGTCGATCCGGTTTCCTCGCTCCAGGGCGCGGGCGCGATCATCGGGCGGATCTATCCGACGGCCCATTTCGTCACCATCACGCGCGGCACCTTCTCGAAGGGGCTGGATTTCGGCGACCTGACCGGACCGTTCGTCGCGCTGCTGATCACCATCCCCGTGCTGCTCGGGCTCGGCGTGCTGTTCCTGAAGAAACAGGCGAACTAGTCATGCGCGCAGGCAACATCATCCAGCTTGGCGTCAAGGAATTGCGCGGCCTGTTGCGCGATCCGATGATGCTGGGGCTGATCGTTTATGCCTTCACGGTCTCGATCTATACGTCTTCCAGGGCGCAGCCCGAGACGCTGAACCAGGCGGCGCTGGCCATCGTCGACGAGGACAGGTCGCCGGCCGCCACGCGCATCATCACTGCGTTCAGCCCGCCCTATTTCACGGTCCCGCGGCTGATCCCGCAGTCGGAGATGATGTCCCGCATGGACGCCGGGCTCGACACCTTTGCGCTCAACATCCCTCCCAACTTCCAGCGTGACCTGCTGGCGCAGAGATCGCCCGCCATCCAGCTCAACGTGGATGCGACGCGCATGTCCCAGGCTTTCACGGGCAGCGGCTACATCCAGTCCATCGTCAGCGACGAGGTCAGCGAGTTCCTGTCCCGCTACCGTTCGGCCGCGCCGCTGCCGATCGATCTGGCGCTGCGCGCGCGCTTCAATCCGGAGCTCAACAAAGGCTGGTTCGGCGCCATCAACAACGTCATCTCCTCGGTCACGATGCTCTCGATCATCCTGACCGGCGCAGCGCTGATCCGTGAGCGCGAGCATGGCACCATCGAGCATCTCCTGGTCATGCCGGTGACGCCGTTCGAAGTGATGGCGAGCAAGATCTGGTCGATGGGGCTCGTCGTTCTCGTCGCCGCCAGCGTCGCGCTGATCTTCATCGTACAGGGATTGCTCGCGGTCCGGATCGGGGGCTCGGTCCCGCTGTTCCTGTTCGGCACTGCGCTCTACCTCTTCGCCACCACCAGCATGGGCATCTTCCTCGCCACATCAGCCGGCACCATGCCGCAATTCGGTCTGCTCCTGATGCTGGTGCTGATGCCGCTCCAGATGCTGTCGGGCGCGACAACGCCAAGAGAGAGCATGCCGCAAATTATCCAGGACATCATGCTCGCCGCGCCGAACACCCATTTCGTCATCCTCGCGCAAGCCGTCCTGTTCCGTGGCGCGGGGCTGACCGTCGTGTGGCCGCAATTCGCGGCCTTGCTGGCGATCGGCGGGATCCTGTTCTTCGTGTCGCTTCGCCGCTTCCGGCAATTCCTGCGCTGAATGCGCGCCTGCCTAGCCGAGGCCCCCGTCGACCAGGAAGCACTGACGCGTGATGCGTTTGCTGTCGTCGGACGCTAGAAACAGTGCCATCCGCGCGACGTCGTCCGGCGTCACGGCGTCGGGAATGGCCTGCCGCGTGCGGAGCTCGGCGATCGCCTGCTCGTTCGGATACCAGAGCCGCCGCTGACGCTCCGTGATCACCATGCCGGGCGCAATCGCATTGACGCGGATACGGTCGGGGCCGACCAGCCGCGCGAGCGAGTTGGTGAAGCCGACGATCGCCGCTTTGGCCGCGGCGTAAACCGGCAGCGCCGGCCCGCCGCGCATCCAGGCCACCGACGACATGTTGATGATGGAACCGCCACCGCGTGACTGCATCTGCGGCACAACCGCTTGCGCGGCGAAGAAGACGTGCTTGAAGTTGACGCCAATCGTCCAGTCGAATTCTACCGGCGTCACCTCTGACAGCACCTGGCGCTGGTCGTTGGCGGCGTTGTTGACCAGCACCGCGGCATCGCCAAGCGTACCATGGACCCGTGCGATCGCCTCGCGCAGGACCTCGATGTCGAGCAAGTCGCACGGCACGAACAGCGGCGCTGCGCCGCCGGCGCCCGTCACCTCCCGCACCAAGGCTTCGCCGGCATCGGTGTCGATGTCGAGAAAGGCGACGCGGGCCTTTTGGGCCGCGAACGCGCGTACGAAGGCCGCGCCGATGCCGCTGGCGCCGCCGGTGATCAACACCACCTGGTCAGCAAGGCCCGGATAGCTCGTCCTGGTCATGCGATCAGTCGCTCCGTCTCGGGGTCGAACAGGCAGATGCGGCGCGTGTCGAGCGCGAACGCGGCGACCTCGCCAGGCACCGGCCGGATGTCCGGCGCGATCCGCGCCAAAGCGGACTCGCCGCCGAGCCGCAACAGCACGATGGTCTCCGCACCGGTGGGCTCGACCATCTCGACCGGCGCGTTGACGACGACGGGCGCGCCGGCGCCGTTGGAGAAACCGCGACTTCCCTCGGCGATGCATTCCGGCCTGATCCCGACCACGATGTCCCGGCCGACGAAGGAGGCAGCCGCGTCATACCCTTGCAGGCGCAGGCGGGCCTCGTCCGGCCGCCCCGCGCCGATCACGACCACCGGCCCGCCATTGTCCGCTTCGAGCCGCGCCTTCATGGTGTTCATCGGCGGCGAGCCCATGAAGCGCGCGACGAACAGGTTGGCCGGATAGCGGTACACGGTGTCGGGATCAGCGAACTGCTGCACCTCGCCCTGGTGCATGACGGCGATCCGCGTCGCCATCGTCATCGCCTCGATCTGGTCATGGGTGACGTAGACGATGGTGGCGCCGATGCGCTGATGCAGCCGCTTGATCTCCATCCGCATCTCGACACGCAGCTTGGCATCGAGATTGGACAGCGGCTCGTCGAACAGGAACAGCAGGGGATCGCGCACCAGCGCGCGGCCCATCGCCACGCGCTGCCGCTGGCCGCCGGACAGCTGCGACGGCTTGCGGCCGAGCAGCGGCTCGATCTGCAAGAGGCGAGCGACATTCGAAAGCGCCTTCTCCTGCTCCGCCTTCGGCACATGACGGCATTCCATGCCGAACGTGATGTTCTGCCGCACCGTCATCGACGGATAGAGCGCGTAGGACTGGAACACCATGGCGATGTCGCGGTCCTTGGGCGGGACGTCATTGACGACGCGTCCGCCGATCTCGATCGTTCCGTCGCTGGCGCGATCGAGCCCGGCGACGATGTTGAGCAGCGTGGACTTGCCGCAACCCGACGGCCCGACCAGCACGGTAAACTCGCCGCTCTCGATGTCGAGGTCGATGCCCTTCAGCACCTCCAGATTGGCGTAGCGCTTCGACAGGGCGCGAATGCTTAGTGCTGCCATGACAATCCCATCATTTCACGGCCCCTGCGGTAAGGCCGCGCACGAAGTACCTGCCGCCAAAGAGATAGATCAACAAGGTAGGCAGCGCCGCGATGATCACCGCAGCGCTCTGCACGCCGTGCTTCGGGATATCTGCGATCGCTGCAGATAGCGCGATGAGAGCGGCCGTGACAGGCTGCTGTTGGCCGGTCGTGAATGTTACGCCATAGAGGAACTCGTTCCAGATGTGCGTGAACTGCCAGATGACGGTAACGATCAGGATGGGAGACGAGAGCGGCAGAATGATGCGCCAGAAGATGCGAAAGAACCCGGCGCCATCGATCCGCGCGGCCCTGATCAGTTCATGGGGAATGGCGACATAGTAGTTTCGGCAGAACAAGGTCGTAAAGGAGAGCCCCTGGATCGTGTGAATCAGCACGAGACCGGTCAGCGTGTTGATGAGACCGATGTCCCGCAGCACGATGGTCCAGGGAAGCAGGCGCATCTGCTGGGGAAGGAAGAGGCCAAGGGTCACGATACCGTAGATCCAGCTATCGCCGCGAAAGCGCCAGAGCGACACGGCGTACCCGGCAATCGCACCGAGCAAGGTCGAGAAGATTGTGGCGGGAATCGTGACGAGCGCGGAGTTCAGCATATACGGCCGGATGCCAGCGCAGGTCTCGGCGACGCAGAAGCCGCTCCAGGCAGCGGCGTAGTTGCTCCAGGCCCAGTGTTTCGGCCAGCCGATCATCGAGGCCTGGGCGATCTCCTCATTGGTCCGCAGCGAGTTCAACACGACAACAACCAATGGCGCGAGCCAGGCTGCAGCCATCAACGAAACCACGAAATAGATCAAAATCCGGCTTGGCGCGAGGGCTCGGTCACGCATGGATCGCCCGCCGCCGCTGGAGATAACGCCACGCTGCATACGGCAGCAGCACCGCAAGAAGAATAAGCAACATGAGCACCGCCGCCGCCGCACCCCGGCCGAGCTGGCTGCGCTGGAACATGAGATCATAGACGACAAGAGCGGGCAGCTGGGTCGCGATCCCAGGCCCGCCATTCGTGAGCGCGCGGACGAGGTCGAAGGCCGAAATCGCGAACTGCAGCTGGACGACGACGACGGTGATGGTGATCGGCCACAGCGTCGGCAAAATGACGCGCCAGTAGGTTCGGATCGGTCCAGCGCCGTCAATCTGGGCGGCCTTGATGATGTCGGCATCGACGGACCGAAGGCCAGCAAGGAAGAGCGCCATGGCAAAGCCCGAAGATTGCCAGATCGCAGCGATGACAATCGTCCAGATTGCCATGTCGCGGTCGACCAGCCAGCCGAACCGGAAGGAGGTCCAGCCGAGGTCATGAACGAGCTTCTCGATCCCGATGCCAGGATTGAGCAGCCAGCTCCAGACCGTGCCAGTGACGACGAACGACACCGCCAAGGGATAGAGGAAGATGGATCGGAGCACGTTCTCGGCACGAATGCGCTGATCGAGCAGGATCGCAAGCATGAGGCCGGTCACCAGGCTCAGCAGCACGAAAGCGCTGCCAAACAGCAGCAGATTGTCGAAGGCGATCTGCCAGTTTCGTGACGCCAAGACCGCCGTGTAGTTGCGCAAGCCTACCCAGCCCGAGACCGGAACCAGAGTGGATGGCGTGAACGAAATCCAGATCGTCCAGATTGAAAACGAAATGAGGTGCGCTGCAGACAAGAGCAGCGGCACCCAAATCATCAGGTATTCGGGCAGCCGGCGCACCACGCCAGAGATCGCCGGCCGGCCCTGCTGCGTTGCTGTCGCGACGACGTCGGTCAACGCGCCCCCTCGACGGCATCGGCGAGGCGGGTGACCGCCTGCTCCGGCGTAATCGTCTTGTTCTTCACGTACTCTGTGATCACGTCGATCATCGCGGCGGTCAGGCCGTTTTCCTGCGCCATGTTGTGCGCGAGGCTCAGGACGGCCTGATTGTTGGCGACAGCGTCTTTCAGAGCTGCGGCGGTCCGCCGTTGACCGTCCGACCAGCCCTCACCGGACAGATCGACATCGGTGCGCACGGGGATCGATCCCGTGATCTGCGAATACATGGTCTGGATTGCCGGATCCATGACGAGCTGGGCCATCAATGTCTGACCGGCCTGCAGATCGGCCTCTTTGCGTTGCCAGAATATGAAGGCATCGGCATTCAACAGGAAAACCGGCTTGGTATTATCGCTGGGGCCCGGCGCGATGACGTAGTCATCGAACTTGAAGCCGGCATTGCGCAACACGCCCTGGGCCCACCCGCCCATGATCAACATGCCCATCTCGCCATCGACGAAACGCTTCAAGTTGGTGGCATAGGGTTGGGCGCCGACGTTGGGGTCCGACCAGTCGGCGATCTTGCGGACCTGTGCGAACGCCGCCTTGATCTCGGGGCCCTCCAGGGCCTTCTTGTCGAGATTCATGATGGCTGCGCGGTACACTGTCGGGCTGATGCCGGCCAGAGAGGCCTCGAATTTCTGCCCATCGTCCGGGCGGGTGCCGCCGTTGGCGATGGGATACGTGATTCCGCTCGCCTTCATCTTCTCTGCGAGATCGTTGAAGTCAGCCCAGGTGACGGGGATCTTGTCGGCCTTGGCTTTGTCCATTGCGCGTTTGGAGAGAAACAGCATGTTGGTGCTGTAGATCTGCAACGGCAGCGAAATCCACTTGCCACCCGGCTTATGCAATCGCGCAAGGTCTGGAGCGACAACCTTTTCGTAGCCGGCGGCAGCGACAAGGGCGTCGAGATTGACGGTCGGGGCAATCTTCGACCAGGCCGCAATCTCGGGGCCCTTGAGTTGCGAACAGGCTGGCGGATCGCCGGCTATGATCTGAGCACGCAGCTTGTTCATCATCTCGGTGGTGAATCCCGGGACGGGCGAGTGCTGCCAAATCCCACCCTTCTCCTCGAATTTCTTGCCGAGCGCCGTGATAGCCGCGCCATCGCTGCCTGCGGACCATTGCGAGATGACGGTCAGTCGCGGCTTGATCGCGCTTTGCGCGCGAGCGAACGCCGGCAGTGCCAGCGCGGCAGCGGATCCAGCGAGCAGACGACGCCTTGTTATTGTTGTGATCGGCATAGCAAGTTCCTCCCGGGTGTGAGCTTTTTGGCACGGCGAGCCACAGGCCTTAGGGCATTTCAGGCAGCCTCCGTCGTCGCGGCCGGCATGCCACCGCGACACGCCAGACAACAGGCCGCAAAGGCGAGCGCGGCATTCGGATCGTTACCGTTCGAAGGCGGCACGAAATCGAGCGACACCTCGGCGAGCCTGCGTCCGCCAAGCAGGCTGGCATCGATACCTTCAACTACGGCCTTTCGGTCATCCTCCGCGAGAAGGGACGGCCAGCCGCTGATGACAACACCAGGACAGGGCTTCACGTTCAGCGTATTGCCGATCGCAAGGCCGAGCCGGAACAACCGGCGCCGCAACTCCTGGCGCAGACGGGACGGAACCGAGATTGCATTTACCCAATCGTCGCCGAGCTGGAGCAAATCCGTTTCGCCAACACCAAGAAGCTCGGCGAGCGCAGGAAGCGACGTATAGGCTTCGACGCAGCCATGATGGCCGCAGCGGCATCGCGGACCGCCCTCGCCGAACACCATGTGGCCCAGCTCAACCGGCCGTGAGGCATTGGCCTCGATCGCGTCGTCCACCCATGCGCCTGCGACACCCTGACCGACGAACACGAACAGATGGGCACCCATAAACGGATAATGTTCGGTGCGGCAGCGATGAAACATCGCATGCGCCACGACCGAGTTCGTGAACTCGACCGGCGCGTCCGCAAACATCTCGCTGAACATGTCGCGAACCATGGCGACGTCACAGGGAATGATCGGATTGTGCAGCTCACTCAACCGGCCGAGTCCGGGAACCGAAACTCCGATCTGCGCAACATCGCCCCCTCGCCGCCGCGTCCAGTCCTGAAGCAGGTGCAGTGCGTCGCGAAAGACCCCGCCGACGGCGTCGACCGTCAGCGTCTTCGGCAATGGCAGCCGCTCGACGTAGCCAAGCTCGCCCGAAAGCGTGCCGACGCCGACGCTCAGCCGCTGAGTGGTCAGCTCGAAAGCCGCCAGCGCCACGGACCTGTCGAGCGACACCAGGCCGGTCGGACCACCGAAGTAAGGGGCAGGTCGCCTCACTTCCTCGATCAGGCCCTCCGCCTTCAGATCGATCAGGATGCGCGACAGGCTCGCCTCGGACAGGCGCACCGCCTTAGCCAGAGGAGGCCGAAACATGCCGCCCGACTTGAGCAGATGCCCAAGAATGGCCGCACGCGTCTGCCGCCGACTTCTCGGCTGCTCCGACATTTCCGTCCCTGTCGTCATTCTTACTTAGTGTAAGAATGTGCGCGCGGAGCGTTTCGACTGTCAAGGCGCCTGCTGACTAGACGTTGGACTTAATGTTGTGCGAGGCAGCAAAGTTTCATGCAACGGACTCGTCTTTCGACGGAACAGTCAGAGCGCCGTCTGGTACATCTTCAGGATCGCATCGCGGCCGAGATCGCGCGGATTGTTGTCGAGAAGGCGGCGGATCGCGTGGGCCTCGTCGGCCATCGCGCCAAGATCATCTGCGGGCACGCCGAGCGCCGATAATTTCATCTCGATGCCGAGATCAGCGCAAAACTTGTAGGCCGCATCGAATGCAGCCGCGGGATTCCTGGTCGCGGGCGCGCCGAGCGCCTCCAGCACGGCCTCCGTCTTCGCTTCCACCGCCGGCATATTGAACGCCAGCGTATGCGGGAAGATCACAGCGCAGGCGAGGCCATGGGCGATATGATGGCGGGTGCCGAGTGGATAGGCCACCGCGTGACCGGCGGTGGTGTTCACCGGTCCGAGGCAAAAGCCGCCATAGAGCGATGCCAGTGACAGCGCGGCGCGCGCCTCGCGGTCCGCGCCGTCCTTGACCGCACGACCGAGATAGCGGCCGACGAGGCGGATGCCTTCGAGCGCGTAGAGATCGATGGTCGGATGCGCCTTGCGGCTGGTGAAGGCCTCCGCGCAATGCGCGAGCGCATCGACGCCGGTCGCAGCCGTCACCTGCGGCGGAACGCTCATCGTGAGATCGGGATCGACGACCGCGAGATCGGCCAGCATGAAGCGGCTCTGCACGGCGAGCTTGTTGCGGGTCGCGGGATCCGTGACCAGTGCGCGGATGCCGCCCTCGCTGCCGGTGCCCGAGGTGGTCGGCACCTGGACCAGCGCGACGCTGCGGCCCGCCACCTTGTCGGGACCGACGACATCTGCAAGCTTCTGCTCGCCGGTGCAGAGCACGGCGACGAGCTTGGCGAGATCCATCGCGCTGCCGCCCCCGAAGCCGACCACGAGATCCGGCCGCGCAGCGCGCGCCACGCCGAGCGCCTTCTCCAGATTGGGCACGTCAGGCTCCGGCTTGACCTCGCCGAACACGGTCACCTCGCCGGGCAGCGCGAGCAGGTCGACGCGCGCGGCGTTGAAAGCATCGGCGACGACGAGCGGACGCCGCACGCCTTTCCCGCGTGCAAACCGCGCCACTGCGGCAATGGTGCCGGATCCGAACTCGATGACTTCGGGGCGGATGATTTCGATCGGTGCAGACAAACTGGTCATGGTTCTCTTTCCGGGCTCACGCACGCGTCGCGCTGGCGGCAAGGCGTTCGGCATATTCGATCGCCTCGATCAGGCTGCGCTCATTGGCGATACCCTTGCCCGCGATGTCGAAGGCGGTACCGTGGTCGACCGAGGTGCGGATGATCGGCAGTCCCAGCGTGATGTTGACGCCGGACAGCTCCTGCCAGCGGCCGGTGGCAGGATCGACCTCGAAGCCAAGCAGCTTGACCGGGATGTGTCCCTGGTCGTGATACATCGCGATCACCGCGTCGTACTGGCCGGCACGCAGTTTCACGAACACGGTATCGCCCGGCACCGGGCCGACGATATTGAAACCGTCGGCGACCGCCTTCGCGATCGTCGGCTCGGACACGTCAATGTCCTGGCGGCCGAACAGTCCGCCCTCACCGGCGTGCGGATTGAGCGCGGCCACGGCGATCTTCGGCCTCGAGAGGCCGAGGCCGCGCAGCGCCTTGTCGGTGAGATCGATAACATAGCGCAGGCGCTCCGGCGTCAGCCGCTTCGGCACGTCCTGGAGCGCGACGTGGGTGGAGACATGGCTGACGCGCATGTTGCCATGGGCGAGCATCATCACCGAGCCTTTGACGCCGGTGAGTTCGGCCAGCATCTCGGTATGGCCGGGATAGTGGTAGCCGGCCTTGTTGAGCGCTTCCTTGTTCAGCGGCGCGGTCACGATGCCGCCGATCCGGCCGGCCTGGGTCAGGCGCACACCCTGCTCCACCGCCTTGAAGGCAAAACGGCCGCCGTCGGCCGTCAGCACGCCGGGCTTCATCGGCTCGCCTTCGTCATCGGCCTGGAGAAAGCACAGGTTCGGCCAATCCTTGTCCGACGCGTGCACCTCGGGAATGTCGAGTTTCGCAGCCAGTTGCACGGCCGCATTCTTCAATGCTGCGCCGCTGCCGATGATCAGCAGCCGGAGATCACCGGTGTCGATCCGCGACCGCAGCTTCTCACAGGCCTTGATGATGATCTCCGGACCGATCCCGGCGGGATCGCCCATGGTGATGGCGAGATGCGGATGGGTCATGTGTCGTGTCTTTCGTTGATCAACTGACTGTCCTGCAACAGCGAGCGCCACAAGTTCGGCGCGCCGAAGGCGCCTGATTTCGAGATTACCTCGACCCCGTCCCAGCGGCCGCCGCGAATGATCGAGCGTGGCAGGCCCGGCATGATGCGCCCGGTCACTTCGAGCGCGTTTGCGCCCAGCGCAAGGCACAACGCCCGCAAGGTCTCCCCGCCCGCGACAATGAGCGTGCCCGGCGGCTCCAGTGCAGCGGTCAGCGACGTGAGTCCGCGCGCGATGCGGTGCGCCGCCTCACCACGGGACAGACCGGACGGGAGGTCGAACTTCACCAGCGCAACGTCTTCCGTACCGAGCTTGCGGCGAACCAATCCGGCGTTGTCTTCGCCAGTTTCCGTGAGCGCAACGACGGCCTCACCGCAAGCCGTAAGCTGTGCGGCCGTCGCAGACTGGTCTGATCCGAACAGCCCGAGGACCGGCTTGCGCAAGACCGACGGCGCGGACGCATCGCTGTCGCGTGCGAGCGCGCCGGCAAGCCCACCGCTGCCGCACCACAGGACCGGCTGCGACGCGCGGCGTCCGATCGCGACGATACGATCGAGATCATCCTCGCTCTCCGCGTCGAAGACGCTGATGCCGGCAGGCAGATCGGTATCACACCGCCCAGTCTGCGCATCGAGGCCTTCCGCCGCGAGTTGCGCCAGCAGATTGTCGCCGACCCGCGACCAGCTTCCGTCATGGGCACGCGCGTATTGCTGGCCGCCGAAGGTGCGACGACCCTGATAGGCGAAAGCCGGAGCCACGATGCAGGACCTCCACGGCCCCGATCGCAGGCACGCCCCGAGCTCGGCTGCCCAGGCGCCGCGCAACATGCTGTCGACCTTCTTGTAGGCGATCGCTCCGTCGCGTAGCAGCGGCGCGAGGCGCTCGACGATCGCGACACTGTCGGCCTTGTCGCGCTCCCGCGTGCCGGTATCGACCGCGAGACACGCAGGAAGTTGCGAAGGCTGTGCCTCCGCCCAGGTCACTTGCGCCCATGTCACTTGAAGCGGTCCGCACACGCCGACGAACTCGGCGGCCGTGTCCAGCGCACCGGTCAGATCATCGGCGAGAAGGCGGAGCGACGGCCTCACACCTGCTCCTTGACGCGACTTGCGGCCAGGAGTGTGTCGGCATTCTCCTGCGACAACGGCAGCAGCGGCGGCCGCATCCGGCGCCAGTCGGCGTGGCCGGTCTCCTGCGCCAGCAGCGTCTTCAGCGAAGCGATCTGCGGGAACACGGAGACGCGCTCGCGCGCCTTGATGATGCGGCTCTGCGCCGCCTCCAGCGCGGCGTCATCGTCATTATAGTGACGGAATACGTAAGCGAGTTCACGCGCGACCAAGTTCGAGGTTGCGGTGATGCAGCCCGCGCCGCCCTTCTTCAGAAGCGGCAGCAGCAGCGGATCGGCGCCTGCGAGCACCGCAAAGCCCGGGAATTTCTCGATCATCGCCGTCATGTTGGCAAAGTCGCCCGAAGAATCCTTGATGCCGACGATGACGTCCGGATAGGCTGCGCGCAGCCGCGCGATCACCGCGTGCGGGATCGGCTGATGCGACATCTGGGGGATGTGATAGAGCACGACCTTGAGTCTGGCATCAGCGACACGCTGAATGACCTCACTGTAGGATGCGAACAGTCCCTCGTCGGTGATGTCCTTGTAGTAGAACGGCGGCAGCATCACGACGGTGGTCACGCCGAGCGAGAGCGCGTGCCGTGTCAGCTCGACGGTTTCGGTCAGCGCCGGCACACCGGTCCCCGGCAGGAGCTTTGACGGCGCGATCCCTGCGCCGACGACGCTCTCGATCAGCGCCTTGCGTTCGCTCGCCGAAAACGAGTTGGCTTCTCCGGTCGTGCCCAGCAATGCGATGCCGTCACAGCCTTCGCTCAGGAGATGGCGACAATGCTTGATGAATACGCGATGATCCGGCGCAAGATCGGCATCCAGCGGCGTCAACGCCGCGCAAAATACGCCTTTGGGCTGAACGTCCACGACGAGAGCTCCTCCGTTGGCATCCGGCCGATCGATTGATCGGAGTCCGAACAATTGTTGTAAAACCTTGAGGAGGTGATTAGACTTCGCAGTCGCGGTCGTCAAGCGAGCAGCCCATGCCTTTCCATCCGGGACGGCTGTCCTCCTGCCGGACCGGCCCAAGTAGAGCGCGGATTTGCGAGGAGTTCCAACTCTTTCCGCAAGACGTCAGACGAGAGGAAACGAACATTGGCCAAAGCCGCATCGCCTGCCGACAATCCCAAGAATTTCGTGAACTCGGTGGCCAAGGCCTTCGCAGTGCTGAAGAGTTTTTCGGCCGAAGAGTTCGAATTGACGATCACGGAGATTGCCGAGCGCGCCGAGATGGACCGCGGCACGGCGTTCCGCCTGGTGCAGACACTGGTCAAGCTCGGCTACCTCCACGCCAACGAGGCGACGCGCCACTATCGTCTCAGCCTGAAGTGCCTCGATCTCGGCTACACGGCGCTCTCCGCCGGCAATCTGCGCGGCCAAGCCGAACCGCTGCTGCGCGAGCTCGTCCCGTCGCTGGGTGACGCCGCCTCGCTCGGCGTTCTCGACGGCAGCGACGTCGTCTATCTCGCGCGCGTCAGCGCCGGCCTCGACCGCCACAAGATCGACCGCAGGCCCGGTAGCCGGATCAAGGCCTACGCCGCAGCGCTCGGGCACGTCATGCTTGCGGGCCTGCCGAAGAACGAGCAGATCGCGCGGCTCGAGGCCACCGAGCGGATCAAATTGTCGGAGCGCACGCTGACGGATCTGAAGGCGCTGCTCACGCGGCTCGATCTGGTGCGCAAGCAGGGTTATGCCGTCTCGGACGGCGAAAACGCCTATGGCTTGCGCACGCTCGCCGCACCGGTGTTCGGCCCCGACAAATCCATCGTGGCGGGTATCAGCCTCACCGTCGACGCCAACCGCATCGATATCAAGACGTTCGAGAAATCGGCGCTGCCGGAAGTGCTGCGGGTCGCCAAGCTCTTGACCAACGCCGTCCAGATGAGCGGCTGATCCCTCTTTCAACCGGGAACCCACTGAACTCGCTACGGCAATGAACGCGCGGCGGGCGCGTCCCACCGCCGCGTCAACACGTGCGCTTGACGGAAGGCGCCCGGGCAGGTCTAATAGGACTTAACAACATTTGTTCGCATTCCGATCAACGAGCAATCGGACAAAACCGGACGTAGCGGGCTTCACAACACCGCGTCCGTGTCACCAGAGGAAACACCATCGATGCAAGCCATCCTCAATGGAGAGAGCACGCTCATCGTCACGATGATCGCCGCCTACATCGCCTTCACGTCGTGGCTCACGATCAAGCTGCGCAGCAGGACGAGCGATCAGTTCATGACCGGTGCGCGCGCCATGCCCGCCGTCGTCGTCGGCGTGCTCATGATGTCCGAGTTCGTCGGCGCCAAGTCGACCGTCGGCACGGCCCAGGAAGCGTTTCAGTCCGGCATGGCCGCTGGATGGGCCGTGCTTGGCGCGTCGATCGGCTTCCTTCTGTTCGGGTTCTTGATGGTGAAGAAGCTCTACAATTCCGGCGAATACACGATCTCGGCCGCGATCGCGCAGAAATACGGCAAGTCGACCATGCTCACCGTGTCGGTGATCATGATCTACGCGCTGCTGCTCGTGAACGTCGGCAACTATGTCAGTGGCGCGGCGGCCATCGCCACCTCGCTGCATATCAGCCTACCCGTTGCGATGTGCATCATCGCCGTGGTCTCTACTTTCTATTACGTGTTCGGCGGCCTGAAGGGCGTGGCCTGGGTCACGATCCTGCACAGCGCCATCAAGGTTGTCGGCATCCTCATCATCTTCGCGGTCGCCATGTCGTTGACCGGCGGGATCGCGCCGATCCAGGCGAAACTGCCGGCCTATTACTTCAGCTGGGACGGCAAGATCGGCTTCACGACCATCTTCGCCTGGACCTTCGGCACGGTTGGCGCGATCTTCTCGACGCAGTTCATCGTGCAGGCGATCTCCTCGACGCCGAGCGCCGACGACGCCCGCAAGGCGACCTTCTACGCGGCGGCGTTCTGTCTCCCGCTCGGCTTCCTGCTCGCCCTGATCGGCGTTGCGGCGAAATTCCTCTATCCGGACATGAACAGCCTTTACGCGCTGCCGGTATTCCTGGAGAAGATGCCACCGCTGGCCTCCGCTTTCGTGACGACCTCGCTGGTCGCCTCGATCTTCGTCAGCGTCTGCACCGTCGCGCTCGCGATCGCCTCGCTCGTGGTACGTGACTTCTACGTCCCCTACTGGAAGCCGACGCCGGAGCGCGAACTGAAGATGACCCGCGTATTCTCGGTCGTGATCGGTATCGTGCCGCTGGTGTTCGTGTTCTTCGTTCCCGAGATCCTCAAGCTGTCGTTCTTCACGCGTGCGCTGCGGCTGTCGATCACCATCGTCGCCATGATGGGCTTCTATCTGCCGCTGTTTGCCAGCAACCGCGGCGCGACCGCCGGCCTGATCGGCGCCGCGGTCTCGACGACGGTCTGGTATCTGCTCGGTAATCCCTTCGGCATCGACAACATGTATATCGCAGCGGCGACGCCGCTGGTCGTGATGGCGATCGAGCGTCTCGTGCTCGGCCGCACGCCCATTGAACGCGACGCCCCGACAGCCGCGCAAGCCAATACTCTCGTGGAAAGGACTTCAGCATGATCGCGGACACCGAGATCGCGGCCGACGGTGTCGTGCGCCGGGCGGCCGGCGATCCCGACCGGTTCGATGCCTTCATTCCGTCGCCCTGCGTGCAGAACCACGCGGCCAATCTGATGCCCCTTGCGGGCGGCGACCTCGGCTGCGTCTGGTTCGGCGGCACGCAGGAAGGCATGTCGGACATCTCAGTCTACTTCTCCCGCCTTTCCCGCAGCGCGACGCAATGGTCGCCGGCCGAAAAGCTGTCTGACGATTCCAAGCGTTCCGAGCAGAACCCGGTGCTGTTCCCTGCCCCGGACGGCACGCTGTGGCTGATGTGGACAGCGCAGCTTGCGGGAAACCAGGACACGGCCTTCGTCCGCAGGCGCCTGTCACGCGACAACGGTCGCAGCTGGGGCCCGATCGAGACGCTGTTTCCGGAGCAGCGCGGCCGCGGCACTTTCATCCGCCAGCCGATCGTGGTGCTCGACAATGGCGACTGGCTGCTTCCCGTCTTCTATTGTCACAGCACGCCGGGACGGAAATGGAACGGCGACGAGGACACCAGCGCGGTGAAGATCTCCTCCGACGCAGGAAAGACCTGGCGTGACGTGGACGTCCCGGAAAGCCGTGGCTGCGTGCATATGTGCATCGAACGCCTTGACGACGGCTCGCTGCTCGCGCTGTTCCGCAGCCGCTGGGCCGACAACATCTATCAGAGCCGGTCCACCGATCACGGCCGCACATGGTCGACGCCGGTCGCAACCGTTCTTCCGAACAACAACTCCTCGATCCAGTTCACGCACCTTGCCGACGGACATCTCGCGCTCGTTTTCAATGACAGCAGCGCGAATGCTTCGACCGACCGCCGTCTGTCGCTCTACGACGAGATCGAGGACGAGCTGCCGCCCGTGATCGCCGGCGACGGCAAAACGGACGGACGTTCCGCGTTCTGGGGAGCGCCGAGAGCCCCGATGACGCTCGCCGTGTCGAGCGACGGCGGACGGAGCTGGACCAAGCGCGACGTCGAGACCGGTGATGGCTATTGCATGACCAACAATTCGCGCGACCAGACCAACCGCGAACTGTCATATCCCTCGGTCAAGCAGACCGCCGACGGCGCGCTTCACATGGCCTTCACCTTTCATCGGCGGGCGATCAAGCATGTTCGCGTGAGCGAGCCATGGGTCACGCGCGCGGCCAGGGACTAGGATGATGGGCGGGAGGCCTCACGCACTCGTGACGGGCGCCAGCTCTGGCATTGGAGCTGCGATCGTCGAACGCCTGCTGCGCGACGGCTGGCGCGTCACCGGGATCAGCCGCCGCCCCGCCCCCTTCGACCATCCGGCGTTCGATCACCTGTCGCTTGATCTCGGCGACGTCGATGCCATTGCGCCTGCCGTCGCAGGCATCGCACCGACGGCGCTCGTTCATGCCGCGGGCGCTCTCAGGGTCGGCCAGCTCGGCGCGCTCAACCATGACGACGGCGCCGCGATGTGGCGGCTGCATGTCGATGTCGCAGAGCGTCTCGCCAATGCGCTGGCGCCGCGCCTGCCCGAGGGCGGGCGTATCGTCTTCATCGGCAGCCGGACCGCATCGGGCGCATCCGGCCGGGGACAATATGCTGCGACGAAAGCGGCGCTGGTGGCGCTCGCACGTTCATGGGCGGCGGAGCTCGCGCCACGCGGCATCACGGTGAACGTCGTCGCGCCCGCCGCAACCGAAACGCCGATGCTCCAAGATCCGACGCGCGTCAATGTGACGCCCAAGTTGCCGCCGATCGGCCGCTTCATCCGTCCCGAGGAAGTCGCGGCCAGCGTGGCGTTCCTGCTCTCGGCGGAAGCCGGGGCAATCACCGGGCAGCAACTCGTCATCTGCGGCGGCAGCTCGCTCTGAACGCGACGCTCGTGCGCAGCTTGCCAGATCACGCCCGCGGCGCTCTACTCATCATGTCCTGACTCTGGGAGGAGACACGACATGGTACGTTATCCTGCTCTGTTGAGCGGGCTGATTGCCCTTGCCCTCACCACCTCCGCCAATGCTGAGGTCACGCGCTTCAACATCCTCGAACGCGCCGCCTCCGTCCTGCAAGGCCGCAGCTTCGGCGCCGCCGGTCAGGTCGAGAAGATCGCCGCGCGTGCCACCATCGCACTCGATCCGGCCAATCCCCACAACTCCGTCATCACCGACCTCGACCGCGCGCCGCGCAATGCCGACGGCAAGGTCGAAGCCATCAGCGACGTCGTCATCCTGCGTCCCGCGCATCCGAACGGCATCCTGCTGTTCGAAATACCAAACCGTGGGCGCAGGCTGATATCGGCGTGGTTCGACAACAGCTCGATCCAGGGGAGCATCCGTCTCGAGCAAGCGGATGACATGGGCCGCGGCTTCCTGCTGTCGCAGGGCTACACGCTGGTCTGGGCCGGCTGGCAGGCGGATTCGCCCACAGGCGCTGGCTTGCTGGGGATCCAGGTGCCGGTCGTTACCGGTATCACCGGACCCGTTCGCGAAGAGTGGAGTTTCGGCGACACGACGAACCCGCATCGCGCAACGCTGAGCTATCCGGTCGCGGACCGAGCCAGCGCGCAATTGTCGGTGCATGCCCGCGCCGACGATCCGCGACAAACTCCACCGGAGCTCAAGTTCAGCTTCGTCGACGACACGACGATCGAGATCACGCGCCCGCCCGGCTTGATCCCGGATGCGCTGTACGAGCTGACTTATACGGCGCGCGACTCGAAGGTGACTGGCATGGGCCTCGCCGCGATCCGCGACGTCACCGCCTTCCTGCGGCGCGAGCGCGGTCCGACCAATCCGCTCGCGGCCGACGGCCAGAGCGGCATCTCGCGGGCGATCGGGCTCGGCATCTCGCAGTCCGGCCGCGTGCTTCGCGACGTGCTTTATTTTGGGATGAACGAGGACGAAGCCGGACGACTGGTATTCGATGCGATGATGCCGATCATCCCCGGCGCGCGGCGCAGCTTCACCAATGACCGTTTTGCCGAGCCAGGCCGCAATCCCGGACCCGAGTTCGACCGGCTCTATCCCGTGCTGCGTTTCCCCTTCACCTATGCCGTCACGGAGGATGCATTCACTGGCCGGCGTGACGGGCTGTTGCTCCGCTGCGGCCTGACCAACACCTGTCCGCGCATCATGCAGGTCGACTCCGAGTTCGAGTTCTGGGGATCCGAAGCGAGCTTGCTCGTCACCGACACGCGCGGGCGCAATCTGGAGCCGCCGCCGGAGGTGCGGCTCTACATGGTCGCAGGCAGCCCGCACGGCAATGTCGCGAGCGCCGTCGTGACCCATAGACCGACCTGCACCCTGCCGCTAAATCCCGTCTATGGCGGTCCCGCCTTCCGCGCGCTGCTGACCGACTTGCGCGCTTGGATCATCGAGGACTTGCCGCCGCCCGCAAGCCGCTACCCGACACTCGCGCAGAATACGCTTGTAGCGGCCGGCGATGTTTATCCGGTGCCGATCCCCGGCCTCGGCTATCGCGCCCAATATGCGCGCGCGGAGGCGATCGAACAGGCAACTCCGTTGCCGAAGGTGCGCGGGGAATACCCGCTCTATCTGCCGCGCGCCGGCGCTGATGGCAACGCGCTGGCGGGCATCCGGTTGCCGTTGCTTGCTGCGGCTCGCGCGACCTACACGGGATGGAATGCGATCGCCGGGGCAGACGGCGCGCAGACTCTGTGTTCCCAGATGGGCGGTACGCTGGCGTTCGCCGGCACGCGCGCAGAGCGTCTTGCCGCCGGCGATCCCCGCCCCTCGATCGAGGAGCTCTATCCCACGCCGGATGCCTATGTAGCCGCAGTCAAGGCGGCAAGCATGCGAATGGTCGATGACCGCCTGCTCCTCCCAGAGGATGCGGCCGATGCCATCGCGGCGGCGCAAGCCGGCACGCTGGCCCGGCTCGCGCCTTAAAGCACGATGAGAATGGGATGAATCAACATCGCGCTTTAGGTTATTGTTTGAGCATGATCTCCCGCGCAAACGCGTTCCGCGTTTGTCGCGAGGGAAAACCGCTTCGCGCTTTGGGCTAACGTGGCCCTTCGGGTCGGGATCATGCTCTAGCGATTCCGAGCGAAGTGCCGGCACGGCGACGGCAACCAGGTATACATCTGTATAGTCGCCGCGACTGACGGTTGGACCTAAGCTCTCGTCAACGGTCGGGATCATCGTTGTCGTCCCGCCGATGCCCGTTTTCGGGATGACGGATCGTGCAAGTACCCCATGCAGGACGGCTCGTTGCGATCGTAGACGACGACAACTCGGTTCGTACCGCAGTTGGCGGGCTGCTGCGCTCCATTGGCGTTTCTGCGGAGGTGTTTGCATCTGCGGAGGAGTTCCTGCGCTTCGCGAAGATGGATCAGGTTGGTTGCTTGGTCGTCGACGCCAATATGCCGAACATGAGCGGACTTGATCTGCACCAGACACTGATCGGCCGGGGAAATTCGATCCCCACGATCATCATAACCGCCTATCCGAGCGACCATGTCCGGGCGCGCGCCCAGCAGAATGGCGTGCATTGCCTGCTCACCAAGCCGTTCAACGAGGACGATCTGCTCAGCGCCATTGGCAACGCCCTGGCTCGAGCAGGCCGGTGACCGTCAAGCCACCTTGCCGCTGTCGTTCGATTTTCCCAGCGCAAGAAGAACCCGGTCGGCCATGCGCGATAATTCGGGCAGCGACTTCGCATGCATCTTTCGCATCACCTGGCCGCGATGAACCTTGACGGTGATCTCGCTGAGGCCAAGCTCCGCCGCGATCTGCTTGTTCAGCCGGCCGCTCACGACCAGCGCCATGACTTCGCGCTCCCGCGGCGTCAAGGTTTCGAAGCGCGCCTTCAGCTCGGCGGCGATCTTCTCCTGCTCGAGCCATGTCCGGTCGCGGGCGTGGCCAAGCTGGATCGCGTCGAGCAGGTCCTGTTCGCGAAATGGCTTTGTCAGGAATTCGATTGCGCCGCCCTTCATCGCCTGAACGGACATCGGGATATCGGCATGGCCGGTGATGAAGATGATCGGCAACTGCCGCTTGCCGGTGCCGAGTTCGCGCTGCAACTCGAGTCCGCTCTGCCCCGGGAGACGGACATCGAGCACCAGGCAGGTCGGCCCTTCCGGCCGCCCCGCATCCAGAAACTCGCTGACCGAGCCCATCAGGCTGACCCGAAATCCTGCCGACCGCAGCAAATTCCCAAGCGATTGCCTTATGCTCGGATCGTCGTCGATCACGACCACTGTCGCGGGTTGGTCCTTGTCCTTGGGCTCCGCCACAAGCGAACCTTGACACGTGCTTCGACCGAGGAGTGTAGCGGGCACCCCAAGACGAGGGAAGCGCTCGATCAGCCCGCGTGGCTATCCATGCCCCGACCTTCCGGTGAACAGACTGAAACCATTCAGCACGCTCGGCTATGCCATCGTATAGCTAGCGAAGTGAAACGAATTCAGTAAGTTAGTGGCATGAGGAACGAAACCATATCACTCGTTTTCCCGGCGCTCGGCGTTACGATGCTGATAGTCGCGATCGTCCTGCTCGCCGGCGTTTAGCCCGCCTCAACGGGCGCGCGTTCTGACGGACGCCAAGCGCGGGCAACGTCAGCACTCACTGAGCAAACGTTAGCGCACGGCCGCGGCTCTGCACGAGCCTTCACCTGGTGCGTTGCACCGAAACCCGTCCGGCGTATCAGCCCTCAAACCGTTCCACCAGAAAATCGATGAACAGACGCACCTTGAGTGCGAGATGGCGTGTCGGCGGATAGAGCGCGTAGAGCGCCAGTGGCGGCGCATGATAGTCATCGAGACAGGTCCGCAGACGCCCCGTCTGCAATGCGTCCTCGCCGATGAAGACCGGAAGCAAGGCGATCCCCCGCCCGGCCACGGCCGCATCGCGCAACACTTCGGCATTGTTGACGCATAGCGTCCAGGACGGCTGGATCCAGTGATCGCCATCCTTGCCTGACAGCTTCCACTGGTTGCCGGTGGAGAGGAATCCGTAAGTGAGGCAGTTGTGATCACGCAAATCGTTGGGATGCGCTGGCACGCCGTGCCTCTGGAAGTAATCGGGTGAGGCACAGATCACACGGGCGATCGGCACGATCTTGCGCGCGATCAGGCTCGACGACTCCAGGTCGGCAATGCGCAGGGTGACATCGAGGCCGTCCTGGAGCGGATCGACATTCTCATCGCTCAGCACGAGCTGGATGCGAAGCTCCGGATAGCGCTGCATGAACTCGGCGATGGCCGGCCCGAGCCGAAGCGTACCGAACGACATCGGCGCATTGACCCGCAATAGTCCACGCGGTGCCGCCTGCGACTGGGTGACGGCCTGGTCCGCTGCCTCGAGCTCGCCGATGATACCGAGTACGCGCTCGAAATAGGCCTGGCCGTTTTCGGTTGGACTGACGCGGCGCGTGGTGCGGTTCAACAGCTGCACGCCGAGCTCGTCCTCGAGCTCGCCGACATATTTGCTCACCGCGGACCGCGACAGGCGCAGCGCCCGGCCCGCTTCGGAAAAGCTGCCGAGTTCGACCACCTTCGCGAATGCCCGCAGGCTCGCCAGCTTGTCCATTCAGGCCACCGTCCAATTGTCTCCGATTCATAGACAGTGATGCCATGAAAGGCCAGATTGTCTTTGAAACAGGGCAGAACAATATTTCCGGCATGACGAGCCAACAGGGCTCACACGCAATGGAGACAAGCTATGGCCGGCCTTCACCACGTCACCGCGATTTCCGGTAACCCGCTGCGGAACCTGAAGTTCTATCGAGATCTTCTGGGCCTGCGGCTGGTCAAGAAGACCGTGAATTTCGACGATCCCGGCACCTATCACTTCTATTATGGCGACGAGAGCGGCACGCCCGGCACCATCCTCACCTTCTTCCCATGGGAGCATGCGGCACCGGGCCGGGGCGGCGTCGGCCAAGCCCAGCAGACCGCCTTCCGCGTGCCGGCGCGCTCGATCGGCTACTGGACCCATCGCTTCATCGAGAAGGGTGTCGCGCACGAGGCACTGGAGAAGCGCTTTGGCGAGAGCGTGCTGTCCTTCACCGACCCTGACGGCATGAGCCTCGCTTTGGTCGGCGTGCCCGGCGCCGAGAACGAGCGCGCGTGGAGCAATAGCGACATTCCGGCCGAGCACGCGATCCGTGGCTTTCACGGCGTGACGCTGCTGCTCGATGATGCCGCCAAGACCGGCGCCATCCTGACCAATGTGCTCGGCTTCGAGGCCGCCGGCCGCGAAGGTTCGATCAGCCGCTATCGTTCGCCGAACGCAGTCGGCGGCGTCGTCGACATCTACGAGGCCAAGGGCTTTCTGCCCGGCCGCATGGGTCGCGGCTCCGTGCACCACATCGCGTTCCGCGCCGCCGACGATGCGGCGCAATCGGAGATGGCGCGCAAGCTCGTGACGGAGCACGGCATGCACCCGACCGAGCAGAAGGATCGCAACTACTTCCGCTCGATCTACTTCCGCGAGCCCGGCGGCATCCTGTTCGAGATCGCGACCGACATTCCCGGCTTTGCCGTGGACGAGCCGCTCGCAACACTGGGCGAGGCCCTGAAGCTGCCGCCCTTCCTGGAGGCGCATCGCAAGGACATCGAAGGCGTGCTGCCTTCGCTCGACGAGACGCAGGTGGCGTGATGAGCAAGCCCTCTTTCATCCACCGCTTCGAGAAGGGCACGCGGCGTGATCTCGCGCCGCTGCTGCTCCTGCACGGCACCGGCGGCGACGAGAATGATTTGATCCCGCTGGGCCGCATGGTCGCCCCCGACCGCGCGCTGCTGTCGGTGCGTGGCCAGGTGCTGGAAGGCGGCGCACCGCGCTTCTTCAGGCGCCTCGCCGAGGGCGTGTTCGACGAGGCCGACGTGGTGCGCCGTGCGCATGAGCTCGCCGACTTCGCCGACGCCGCGCGCAATGAATACGGCATCGCGGCGCCGGTGGCTCTCGGCTATTCCAACGGCGCCAATATCGCGGCCGCCATGCTGCTGCTTCGGCCGCAAGCCTTGGGTGGCGCCGTGCTGCTGCGCGCGATGGCGCCCCTGGCAAAGCCGCCGCAGGTCGATCTTGCGGGAAAATCGATCCTGCTGCTCTCCGGCCGGCAGGATCCGATCGTTCCGCCAGGCAACGTCGAGGGCCTTGCCGAGACTCTCGCCGCATCGGGCGCGCGAGTGGAGGGCCGCGTCTTGCCAGTCGGCCATCAACTCTCCCAGCTCGACGTCAACCTGGCACGCGAGTGGCTGGCGGAGGAAGGATTGTCCGACGGCTCACGCCGCAACGAAGCCGCGAACGCGTGATGTCTGTCACGGCCGCAACATCCCGGTGCCGATTGTGTAACGCAATCGGCGCCAGCCGATGACAATGCCGGTGAGCGAGAACAACAAACCCAGCGCACACAGGCCGACGATCAAGGCGCTGCGCATGTAGGGATGCTCCGTCAGGATCGGAACATCCAGCGTATGGAGCGCGCTGTACAGCCAGCGATAGGCCCGTCGCGACCAATCCAGTCGCTGCAGCATCATCCCGTTCGAACCGTCGATGTCGAACCAGACGTCGCCGCATCGCGTGCGATAGACGGGACCACCCGGCACCGCAGATGATGCCGGGTAGTCATCGTTCCCATGGACGAGCAATGGAAGGCCGCACCCGGTTGCAAGACGCTCCGTCAGTCCGGTGATCTCGCGTGGGGTCAGAAATGCCGGCGAGTCATCCGATGCTGCGCCACCTGCACTGAACAGGATCTGCCTGTCGAGACCGACGCGATCGCGCCGATAAAACCTCCCGTTGAAGGCGAACCATTCGACCTCGCCCGCGGACGGCGAGATCAACGGCCAGTTCGCCACTGCCAACGTGCGCCAGTCGGGCACGGCAGCGGCGACGTCCGCCTCAGCCTGCGTCAACTGCCCGCGCGAGAACAGGCGCCCATGGTCCATGGACAGCCAGCCGCTGAAGATCCAGGTCAGCACGAAGACCGTCACCAACAATCCGATGACGTGATGCAACGCATGCCAGCCGCGAAAGGGTGAGCGCATTCGCCCCTTCCAAACCCAGATCCGCGCGATGCCCAGCACAGCGCCAAGCACGGTCGCGATCAATGCGATCAGCGAGAGGCTCCAGACCGCCCCGTCCCAGAGCGACCAGTTGCGTCTCAGCACGGTCGGATAGATCCAGTGCACGACGCTGCCGACGAGATTCCACCCGCGCTCGCGCCGCGTCGTATCCAGGACGATCTCGCCCGTGACCGACGACACGTAGAGCTCGCTCCCATCAGCATCGCCGAGCGCCACGCGGAACAGCGGCCGATGCCGATCGAAGCCGTTTGGCACGCTCCATTGATCGTGCTCGGCAAGCGCGACGACTGACGCGCGGGCAACATCAAGCCCGCGCCGTCGCGCATGATCCGACGCGATGGCAAGTGCAACGTCCGGCGACATCACGGTGGCGTCGGTGCCGTCCGTTGTGCGGACGGCCCGCGACCGCGAAGGTCCCACGACGACGTAGACAGGACCGTCGCCCCGCCCGATCAGCCGCACGTGCGCGGCGTCGGACAGTCCGCTCGCCGCGACGGCGTCCGACGGCCCGATCGACGTAGCCACGTTTTGCAACGGTGCGAGACCCTCGAAGCGTTCCGCTTCACTCAGCGAGGGAAACGGAACGAAGTGCATCACGATCCCGCTTGCGAACCACATCGCAAACAGAAGGCAGAATGCGATCCCGAGCCAGCGGTGCAGCAGAATCATCGCGCCCAGCATGCTATCAGCGCCTCACCATTTGAACGCGGCGGAGATCTCGTAGGTGCGCGGTGCGCCCAACAGGACCTGGTCGGGGTAGAACGGATCGCCCCAGATCGCATAGCGCCTGTCGGTGATGTTGCGCACGCGGAACGTCAGGCGCGTCTGCTCGACGGCGGAGAAAACCGCCTTCGGGACGTCGACGAAGGCGTAGACGTCTGCGATCGTGTAGGCGTTCAGTGTCACGGTGTTCGCGTCGGTGTTGTAGCGATCGCCGACGTGGCGTCCGACGATTCCGAGCTCCACCGGCCAAGGTGTGAAGAAAGGTGTGAAGAAGCGATAGGATGCGCCGGCATTGGCGACGATGCGCGGCACGTTCGGCGGCGTGTTTCCCGAGAACGAGCCGCCGGCGAAGTTGTAGTCGGCATAGCGCGCGTCGACATAGGCGATATTGCCCCACAGCCGCATGGCGTCCGTCACGCGTACGGCACCGGCGAGCTCAACACCCTTGGACTCCTGCCGCCCGGCGATATTGAGCTGCATGCCACCGGCGGCTGCGTAGACGTTCTTGCGCAGGATGTCGTAGGCCGAGAACGACCACTCCGCCCTGTTGTCCCAGAACAGATGCTTGACGCCGGTCTCGTAGGTGCGCGAGGTCGTCAGGTCGAGCGGCTGGGTGGGCGCGAGCAGGAAGATGTTGTTGGCCGAGACATCGGCGCCGGTCGCGTACTGGCTATAGAAGGTCAGGCCGGGTACGGCTTCCCAGGTGTAGCCGATGCGGCCCGTCACCGGCGCCCAGTCCTTCGTGAACGGGAAGCCCGCGTTCTCTAAGCCGAACTTGTCGGTCGAGTTGCGGTCGAGCCCGATATGCTCGACACGCAGGCCGCCGATCAATGCGAAAGTCCGCGTCAGCTTCAGCCGGTCTTCGAACGACAGCGCCTCGTTATCGATACGCGCGATCTGCTGCTTGGTCGTGAGATCACCGTAATAGCCGCGGTTTGGATCGACCAGTGAGACATAATCGTTCGGGAAATTCGCGGCACCGGGCCTGACGAAGTCGAGGTAGCTCGACGACGACGTGGTGACTAGGCGATTGTCGAAACCTGCGATGTTCGCATCCCAGATCAGGTCGGTGATATTGCCGACGAGGCGCTGGCTGTGCGCGACGTAGAAGCGCTCGCGATAGACTTGGTTGTTCGTGGAATCGAACGCCTCAATCTCGTTGTTGAACCACGTGCGCTCTGCGCCGTAGCCATAGGCTTGGCTTTTCAGCGTGAGGTCAGGCGCCAGCTTCAGCTCAAAACCGCCGCGCAGCCAAACCTCTTGCGCCACGTTGCGGTTGTCGAGAACGTTGTAGTTGGTATTGAAGGTGCGGTCGTCGATGGTTACGGCCCCGAGATTCTTGTAAGTCCCGGAGACGATACCCGTCGTGGCGTTGGCTCCAGCGAAGGCAACGGGCACCAGCGGCGCACCCCAATAGGCCTTGGAGCGATCCTCCCTGTACTCGACCGCGCCCCAGATCTTGAGGCTGTCGGAGATGCGGTGGTTGAGCTGGCTCGACACGTCGAGCGTCTTGGTGCCGGTATCGTCGGCAAAGCCGTTGAGCGAGGAGCGGCTGACGTCGAACCGGTAGTCGAGGCTCTGCACGCTGGTGCTGCCGCCGGAGCCGTAATGGGTGCGGAACGAGTTGAGGGAGTCATAGGAGAAATCAGCTTCGTTCCGGACAGGGCCGGTATGCGGCTGCTTGGTCACGAGATTGACCGCGCCGCCGGCAGCACCCTCGCCCGACATGACCGATGCTGGGCCTTTCACGAATTCCACGGCCTCGAGATTGGCCGTATCCATGACGCGCGAGGTCATGTTCTGTGGGCCGATCTTGATGCCGTTGTAGAGGATATTGATCTGGCTGTTGGTGAAGCCGCGCATCGAGAAGGCCGAGGGCTCCGCCGGATTGTCGCCGGCGGTCACGCCGACCGCGCCCTGGGCGACGTCGGAGACGGTCCGGTAGCCCTGCTCGCGGATCGTCTCGGCCGAGATCACCTCGACGGTCGCGGGCACCTCGCGCACGGTCAGCCCCAGGCGCGAGGCGCTTACGGCTACTGCATTGCTGTTGAGCGGCGTCTGGCTTGTGTTTTGTGCGACAGGCTTCGGTGCAGGCGCGGCGGTTGCTGCTCTCTTCGGTGCCGCACGGCGGGTGCCCTGCCCGTCACGGCTGGTTACCGGTTTGCGGTTCTGGTCGCCATGCGGGGCAACCTCGATCGGCGGCAATTGTTCGCGGGTCGCTTGCGCCAAGGCTGTGGGGATATCAACGAAGACAAATGACGTAAGAATGCTGGACGCGAGCAAAAATTCGCGCAGCTTGCCGGCACGGGCGGAAGACATGGTTCGGGCCTCGGTATGACGTCAGTGGCACGTCACAGCGAACCAAGTCTCAACCTTCGGCGCGTTTCTCGCCTCCGGCTAAGCCAAATGTCTGTACTCCCCGACCGACATCTTCGCGTGTGACCACGGCTGACGGCAGGTCTCCTGGCTCGCGGGTCGTGACCTCTTCGCCGCCTTCCCGGGACCGAGAGCCCAGTGGCTAGTGACGAAGGATTCTCCGCTTACAGTTGCGGGGGCAGCCGCGGCATAGGGGAAAAATCCCCGCACCGCGTTCCCTTTTCATCCCCGATGGGGAAACCGTCACGAGCATCTAGGATTAAGTCCGGGACGGAGTCAATGTGAAGAGGTATGGCGTTCTTGTCGCAGCAGTGGAAACATCTTGGAGACGTTGAATGGAAGGAGACACCTTCCTCTGGCTGGTACGGCATGCGGTCGTCGATGGCGTTGCGGGGACGATCCACGCCATGGATGCGCCGGCCGATTTCAGCGACCGGACGCGCCTCGACGCGCTGCGGCGGTGTTTGCCGGAGAGGGCCGCGAGCTATGCGAGCCCGGCACGACGAACCGTCGACACGGCACGCGCACTCGGGCTTGATCCGATCCTCGTGCCCGCCTTCAGCGAGCAGGATTTTGGCGAATGGACCGGACGACGTCACGATGAACTCGCCGCTGCGGGCGGCGACGCCTATGCAAGATTCTGGGCCGACCCGGCGGGCTCAAAGCCCCCTGGCGGCGAAAGCTTTGAAGATCAAATCGCCAGAACCCGCGAAGGCCTCCACCGCATCGAAAGAGGATCAGCAATCCTCATCGTCCATTCCGGCACGATCCGCGCCGCGCTGTGCATCGCGCTCGACCTCGCCCCACAAGCGGCCTTGCGCTTTGCGATTGATCCGCTCTCGCTCACCCGCATCGACCGGCTGGCGAACGGCTGGCGCGTCGTCTCGGTCAACCAGTCGATCGCTTGAGCCCTATTAGGCCGGACGATCCGGAACATTGGCCAGCGCGAACGTTGCCATGCCATTGTGCAGGGCGCAGGCGAGCCGCACCAGCGGCAGCGCGATCGCCGCGCCCGATCCCTCCCCGAGCCTGAGATCAAGGCTAACCAGCGGCTGAACGTTCAGCGCACGAAGCACGAGGCGATGCCCCTGCTCTGCCGACTGATGCGACGGCAGCAGGAACGGCTGACATGACGGATTAAGCCGCGCGGCCGCCAGCGCAGCGACTGAGACGATGAAGCCGTCGATCAAGGTTGGAACGCGCCGCTGCGCGGCCGCGATGATGGCGCCGCAGATCGCCGCAATTTCGAGGCCGCCGACCGTGCGGAGCACTTGCTCCGGCGATGCACTCGCCTTCGTCAGGCCATGCCGCGCAAGCGCAGCGTCGATCACGCGCGCCTTGCGTGCACGCCCTGCCGCATCGACACCGGTGCCGCTGCCCGCGATTTCGTCGGCGCTCACGCCAAGCAGGCTCGCTGCGATCGCCGCCGATGTCGTGGTGTTGCCGATACCCATCTCGCCGAGGATCAGAAGGTCTGGCTGCTTCGCCGCCGCACGCGCCACCGCGCGCTGTCCGCATTCAAACGCAAACGCGAGCTCCGCCGGCTCCAGCGCAGCTTCCACGCTGAAATCGCGGGTGCCGCAGCGCGGCTTGTCCGCGACGATCCCCGCGACTTCCGACTGCGCCAGCGAGCCGGCATCGACGACCTCGAGACTTGAGCCCAGTTCGCGCGCCAGCACCGAGATCGCAGCGCCGCCCGCGGCGAAGTTCGACATCATCGCGATCGTGACTTCCTGCGGATAGGCGGAGACACCCTGGTCGACGATGCCGTGATCGCCGGCAAACACGATGATCGGCACGCGAGCGGCCCTCGGCTGCTCCGTTTCCTGCAGGCCCGCGAGGTCGATCGCGACCTGCTCGAGCCGTCCGAGCGCGCCGGTCGGCTTGGTCAGTTGCGCCTGCCGCGCCATCGCCGCCTCGCGATGCGCGGTCGAGATATCAGGGCATTTCTCGTAGACCCAATTGGGGAGCATGTCGTCCTGCCTCCGTTCACGCGACCGCGGTCGCGTCACGCTCTGCGTTTGAGAATGTAGCTGTCCATGATCCAGCCGTGCCGTTCGCGCGCCTCCTGCCGTGCCGCGACGATGCGGGGACCGATCTCGGCCAATGCACCCGACATGACGATCTGATCGGGCATGCCGAGATAGGCGCCCCACCAGATCTGCAGGCCTTGCGGATCGAGCGACTGAAATGCCGTGGCGCCGTCTAGCATCACCACCACGGTGCCGGTGCCGTCAGGCCAGCCGCCTTCGCGCAGTCGCCGCCCTGTCGTGACCAGAAAAGGCTCGCCGATATCGTTCAGCGGCAGCGCATGCGCCGCGCACAGCGCCTGGATCGAGGTGATGCCGGGGATGACTTCGATCGCGGGCAAAGGATCAAGCCGTCGCGCGATCCGCAAAGAGGAGTCATAGAGCGAGGGATCGCCCCAGATCAGCAGCGCGACTCGGCCCTCGCGTCCGAGATGCTGCGCAATCTCCCGCGACCAGGCTGCCGCGACCGCATCGTGCCAGTCGTCGACGCCCCTGCAGTAATCAGCCTCGCCCGCGTTACGCACCGGCAAGTCGAACTCCGCGATCCGCGTCTCTTTGTTGGTGAGTACATCGGCGCAAATCGTCCGCCGCAGGTCGGCGAGATCGGACTTCTGCGCTCCCTTGCGCGGGATCAGAACGAGATTGGCCGCGTTGATGGCACGGATCGCGGCGAGCGTGAGCTGCTCGGGATCGCCGCAACCGATACCTATCAGGGAAAGTGTGAGCATCACGAGTGTGAAGGGCGGCTATGGCGGCCGCCCTTCAAATCATCTCTACGCCGCGTTGTGCAGGCGCGGGGTGACGAGACCGGGCGCGGTGACGCCGCGCAGCGACTTTGCCAGCGCCAGCACCGCGAGATCGGCGAGCGGCTCGATCACGATGACCAGCGCATAGGACGCGGCAAAGATCGCGATGTTGGCGAGGTTGGTCGCGCCGAAGCCCGAACCGTAGATGGCCCAGAACGCAACCCAGGCGATGATGCCCGACTGATACGCCGTCGAGAGCGCCAGCGCCTGACGATACTGCAGGTCGACATAGGCCGTGTTGCGGGGAATGATGCGGGTCGCGAGCGCCTGGATGGCGAACAGAGGCACCAAGAGCGTGGTGACGTTCATGCCATATTGCGGCAGGTCAGTAGGCACGAAGAACAGGCCTTGCAGCAGGAGGCCAAGCGCGAGACCAAGGGCTGCCGGTGCCGCACCGAACAGCAGGAACAGGGTCGAGCCGAGGATGAAGTGCACCTCGGAGACCCCGACCGGGAAGTGCGGCAGGATCTCGAAGAAGGTGAAGACCAGCGCGGTCGTCGCAGCCGTCCGCACCGCGAACGAGCTGATGCCCTGCTCGCGCACGGTCTCGGCCGCGAGCTTCAGCGCAACGCCGCCCGCGGCGATGCCGGTTGCGTAACTCAACACGAGCTTGGCGCCCGTCACGATTCCGGGTTCGATATGCATGGTTCAAGTCCTTCCTGCCGTCACACCCGACGGCCTTGGCGTCCAAACGTGCAGGGCCGGTCTCCTGGCTCGCGGATCGAAGGGGATCTCCGGCCTTCCCGGGCCTTGCGGCCCAGTGGCGGATCGGAGCCCCTCACCGCTTACAGTCGCGGGGGCGGCTGGGGTTTGGGGCGCCGCAACTGGGTCCGCCCACCCCCATTCCCGATTATGCTCCGACGCTTTGCGCCGCATCGAGCACCATGCCCCTCTTGTGTGCCCCTTTCGCAAGCCGGGCGTCAAGGGTCGAACGGCGGCCACGGGCATCATCACGAAGATTCTCCCGCCAATGCGCCAAACAGGATGACGGCGGCCGTGGTCGCGGGCGCGGCCTGCGTGAGCTCTTCGGCGAGCCTTGCGATCGTGGTCCGGACGAGCCGCTCATCGACGCGGCCCAGGGATTCCGCAAACAGCGCTGGCGTTTCCGGCGAAAGACCATGCGCGATCAGCTTTGCGGCCAGATCCGGAAACGTGCGCCGGCCCATATAGACCACCGTCGTCGCGTCCGGGTCGGCCAGCGCCGCCCAGTTCAGATTTTGCGGCAACTGTCCGGTCACGTCGGCCCCGGTCACGAACTGCACCCGGCGCGCGGTGTTTCGCCGGGTCAGGGGGATGCCGGCTTGAGCCGCCGCGACGCAGGCCGAGGTGACGCCGGGCACGATCTCGTAGCCGATCCCCGACGCCCGAAGCGTCTCGATCTCCTCCTCGAGCCGGCCGAAGATGCCGGCATCGCCGGATTTCAGCCGCACCACGCGCGCACCGGTCGCCGCATAATCGACCAGCAGGCGGTTGACGTGCTGCTGCTTGGTCGAGGGCCGGCCAGCGCGTTTTCCGACCGCCACCAGATTGGCCCCGGGCCGGGCAAGCTCGAGGATCGCGCCGGACGCGAGATCGTCATAGAGGATGACGTCGGCCCCGCGCAACCGCGCGGCGCCCTTGAGCGTCAAAAGCTCGGGATCGCCGGGACCGGCGGAGATGAAGGAGACGAAGCCGCTCACCGGTCCTCCGCAATCAGGTGAAAGAAAGTGCCCGTCGCATGCCCGCGCCGCGATCCTGTCTCCGCGACAACAGCGCCTGTCGCGTCACGCACGATCGCAAGCGGTACATCAGGCTGCGCGAGAATCGTCGAATAATGGAATTCATGACCGCGCAGGCGCGCGCCCGGCCGACGTCCCGGCATTGGTGCCGCGAGCTCGGCAAGACGATAGCCGAGATGCATGCGACGCTTGGCAAAGCTCGTCTCCAGGCCCAGGAGGCCAAGCATCTCGTGCCGCGCGCCGTCGGCATCGGTCAAGGTCGCGCCCATCACCATGTAGCCGCCGCATTCGCCATGGACCGGCCGCGTCTCGGCGAAGTCGCGCATGCGCTCGCGAAAGCGCGTATTCACTGCGAGCCGGCCGGGATGCAACTCGGGATAACCGCCGGGCAGCCAGCACACATCGGCGCTTGCATCGGGTCCCTCGTCGGCGAGCGGCGAGAACGGCTGGATCTCCGCACCGGCGTCGCGCCAGGCCTCGAGCATATGTGGATAGACGAAGGAAAACGCGGCGTCGCGCGCCAGCGCAATGCGCTGGCCCGGCGGCGTGACGTTGAGCCCATTCGTGGCTGATTGCGCCAACCATGTGGACGCCGCGCCCAGCACGGCATCGAGATCGACGTGCTCACTGACAAAGCGCGCCGCTTCATCGATCAGGGTTCCGATCTCCGCCTGCTCTTCGGCCTGCACCAGGCCGAGATGCCGCTTCGGCAGGCTGATCTCGGCATGGCGCGGCAACGCGCCGAACACCGCAATGCCGGCATCGTTCATCGCACGCCGCACGAGATCCTCATGCCGCGGGCTCGCGACGCGGTTGAGCACGACGCCGGCAAGGCGCACACCGCTGCGAAAATCGCGCAGGCCCGCGGCAATCGCGGCGGCCGTCTGCGCCTGGCCGGACGGATCGATCACCAGCAGCACCGGCCAGCCCATCATCTCCGCGATGTCGGCGGTGGCGCCCGTACCCGAGACGCCCCGCGCGGCAACGCCGTCGAACAGGCCCATTGAGCCCTCGGCCAGTATGAGATCGGCGTTCGCGCCGCGGCTGACGAGATGTTCGATGCTCGCACGATCCATCGCCCAGCTGTCGATGTTGACGGAGGCGCGTCCCGTGGCCGCCGCGTGAAAGGCGGGATCGATGTAGTCAGGGCCGCTCTTGAAGCACTGCACCTTGAGGCCGCGATCGCGATAGGCGCGTGCGAGCGCCAGCGTCAGCGTCGTCTTGCCGACGCCGGAAGCCGGCGCGGAAATGACGAGACCTGCCGCCATCACGATGCCTCCGGAAAGCGCGGCGCCGGTCCGACCGGCCGGTAGCGGCGATCGTAGTCGGCGGCGTAAAGACGGCTCTCGGAGAACTCCTCCGAGCCGAGTGTTTTGCCGACCAGGATGAGCGCGGTACGTTCGAGCTCGGCGCCGACGGCCGCATCGAGCGTGGCGAGCGTAGCGCGGACGATGCGCTGGTCCGGCCAGCTCGCGCGCCAGACGATCGCCACCGGACAGTCCGCGCCATAGTGCGGCGTCAACTCGGCGATCACCTTGTCGAGCAGATGAATCGAGAGATGGATCGCGAGCACCGCGCCGGTCGCGGCGAACGCAGCAAGCTTCTCGCCATCTGGCATCGCGCTCGCGCGTCCCGGTGTCCGCGTCAGCACCACCGATTGCGCAAGCCCCGGCAGCGTCAGCTCGGCCTCCAGCGCAGCGGCGGCCGCCGCGAAGGACGGCACACCCGGTGTGACGGTGAAGGGAATGCCGAGCGCGCGCAGGCGGCGCAATTGCTCGCCCATCGCCGACCAGACCGAGAGGTCGCCCGAATGTAGCCGCGCGACATCCTTGCCTTCTCCATGCGCGTTGGCGATCTCGGCGATGATCTCGTCGAGCGACAGCGGCGCCGTGTTGACGATCCGCGCGCCCTTCGGGCAGTGCGCCAGAACGCCTTCTGGCACGAGCGAGCCCGCATAGAGGCACACCGGCGAGGCCGCGATCAGATCACGCCCACGCAAGGTGAGGAGATCGGCGGCGCCCGGCCCCGCCCCAATGAAATGCACGGTCATTCGCCGTCTCCCTCAGCAATCGCCGCGGTCGCGGTCCGGTCCTGCGAAACCACGCGCGTCGCAATCAGTCGCGCGCCACGGCCGGCGGCCGCAAGCGCGACGGCTTCCGCCACCGATCCAGTGCCGAACTTTTCCTGGATGAGTTTTGACTGCGTCGGCGTCGCGATGCCGGCGAGCATGTCGGCGGAAATGGCCTTGATCGGCACGTCGAATTCGCCCGCCAGCAACTTCAGCGCCGGGCTGTCCGCCTTGTCGCTGACTGTTGCAACAGCCGCGAGACCTTCCACGCCGCCCGCGGCGAGAAGTGCCTCGCGCAGTGCAGCAAGGGTAACGTCGTGCTTGAAGCCGAGCCCAGCGACCTTCATCGCACCACGCTCCATTGCACGACCGGCCGCGCCGCGTCCCAGGATCGATAGCGTCCCAACGGGCCCGCATGCGCAATCTCGACCCGCATCAATTCGCCGCCATAGCGCTGGTTCAGCTCCACCAGCAACGTTTCCGTCTCCAGCGTCACGGCATGAGCAACCAGCCGCGTGCCCTGCGCAATCTGCGACCAGATAGCATCGAACATCGCGGCATCGAGGCCGCCGCCGATGAACACGGCGTCGGGCGTCTCCAGGCCCGCCGTTGCGCCGGGCGCAGCTCCTACGATCACGGCGATCCGATGCGCCAGTCCGAAAGCCGCGGCATTGCTGCGGATGTTCGCGGCACGATCCTCGCGCGCCTCGATCGCAATCGCCGCGCCGCCGCACAAGGCCCATTCCACCGAGATCGAACCCGAGCCCGCCCCGATGTCCCAGAGGCGTTCGCCCGGACGCGGCGCCAGCGCGGACAAAGCCAGCGCACGTATCGGCCGCTTGGTGATCTGACCGTCATGCAGGAAGAGATCGTCCGCAAGGCCGGAGCTGCGGGGAATCCCATTCGGTCCCCTCGCCTCCAGCGCGACCGCGACCAGGTCGCCAGGCTCGGCTGCACAGGCGTCCGCTTGGTGCGACCTGATACGCTCGCGCTGCCCGCCGAGCGCTGAGAGGGTCCGGAACGTCGACGCGCCCCAGCCTCGCTCCGTCAACCAGCTCGCGAGATCGCTGGCCGCCTTGCCGTCGCGCACAAGGCAGATGATCCGCGCACCATCTGCCAGATGTGGCACCAGACGCTCGAACGGCGCGGCATGGAGCGCAACGCATATGCAAGATTCGACTCGCCAGCCCAATCTCGCCGCAGCCAGCGAGAACGTCGAAGGCGCGGAATGCGCGATCCACTCGCCCGCTTCCAGCCTCTCGGCGAGGCTCGCTCCGGCGCCGTGCCAGAACGGATCGCCGGACGCAAGCACCGCGGTGGGCCGGCCGCGGCAATCCAGCACGACATCTGCGTCGAACGGCACTGGCCACGGGCGGCCGCGATCGGCTATGCCTGCCAGCGCAAGATGGCGCTCGCCGCCGAACACGGTTTCGGCCCTGGCAAGCGCCTTTCGGCTTGCCTCGGAGAGGCCGGCAAGGCCATCTTCGCCGATACCGATGATGGTCAGCCAGGGATCAGCCATGACGCGCGCGCTCATTCTGGGCGGAACGGGTGATGCGAATGCGCTCGCCGCGGAGATCGCGCGCGCCGGCGTCGATGCGATCTATTCCTACGGCGGTCGCACCCGCGCGCCTGCCGGTCAGCCGCTGCCGACCCGCACCGGCGGCTTCGGCGGCGTGAGCGGACTTGCGGACTACATCCGGCAGGAGGGCATCACGCATGTCGTCGACGCCACCCATCCCTTTGCGGCCGAGATGAGCCGCAATGCGGTCGCGGCCTGCACAGAAACGGAGACGCCGCTGGTCGCGCTCGAACGCGCACCCTGGGTTAAAGCGGCCGGAGATCACTGGATCGAGGTCGCGGATATCGCCGCCGCAGTCGCAGCCCTGCCCGAGACGCCGGCGTGCATCTTCCTCGCGATCGGCCGGCAGCATATCGCGCCGTTTAGCGAGAGGCCGCAGCACGCCTATACGCTCAGGTTCGTCGACCCGCCTGAGGGCGCGCTGCCGTTCGAAGCCGATGTCATCGTATCGCGCGGGCCGTTCACGCTTAAAAGCGAGCTGGAGATGCTGCAATCGCGCCGCATCGCATGGATCGTCGCCCGCAATTCCGGCGGCGATGGCGCGCGCGCCAAGATCGACGCAGGCCGCGCGCTCGACTTGCCCGTCATCATGATCTCGCGACCGCAACTGCCCGAGCGGCCGCGGGTGGAAAGCGTGGTCGAGGTCATGGCCTGGCTCGGTCATCGGGCCTGCCTCGGCGCATAGACCCACCGGCCGACACGGCGTGTCTGCGAATTGCCGACGATCACGAGCGTGCGCATGTCGGCCATCTCGGGCGTCGCCTCGTTCAGCGCGACTGTCTCGATTCGCTCGTCCGGCGCACTGATCGCGCGGGCGAAGATCACCAGCCTTTCGCCGCAGCCCGCCTCCTTCAGCACCGCGAGCGCGCGGCCAAAACCTTCCGGCCGGCTCGCCGAGCGCGGATTGTAGAGCGCGATCGCGAAATCGGCCTCCGCCGCAAGGCGCAGGCGCTTCTCGATCGCCGCCCAGGGCTTGAGATTGTCGGAGAGATTGATCGCGCAGAAATCATGGCCGAGCGGCGCGCCAGCGCGCGCAGCCGCGGCCAGCATCGCGGTCACACCGGGCAGCACGCGGATCGGAAGCTCTCGCCATTGTGGCGCCTGTTCAAGCGCCTCGAACACGGCCGACGCCATCGCGAACACGCCGGGATCTCCCGAGGACACCACGACGACGCTTCGTCCCTCGGCTGCGAGACGCAGCGCCTCGCTCGCACGCTGAAGCTCCACGCGGTTGTCCGACGGATGCAGCGTGAGACCATCGCGGGCTGCGACGCGCGCGACATAAGGCGCGTAGCCCACCACATCAGTCGCAGCCGCGAGCGCTGCGGAGACTTCCGGCGTCACCAGCGCCTCGTCGCCGGGCCCAAGTCCCGCAATGGTCAGCGTTCCCGTCATTCGCCGGCGTCCATGCGCCGCCCCCGCCCGTGCACCAGCACGATCGCGAAATAAGGACAGTCGGATTCGTCGATCTCGGCGAGCCGCGCAACGCGCTCGCCCGGCATGGTGCCGCGCTCGACCAGCCAGGCATCGTCGAGCCTGCCGGCCGACGCAAGGGCACGCCGCACCTTCTGCAAATTGCGTCCAGTTTTCATGATGACGAGCGCATCGGAATTGCACATCCGCTGCTCAAGCTCGTCCTCGGCCAGCGTCCCCATCAGGACCGTCGTCACGTCGTCGCCGAGCGCGATCGGCTGGCCGACCGCGCTCCAGCAGCCGGCCATGCCTGGAATGCCGGCGATCACCTCGATCTCCACGCGCCCCTGCAGGCGTGCGTGCAGGTGCATGAAGGAGCCGTAGAAGTAAGGATCTCCCTCGCAGAGCACGACGACGTCAACCGCGCGTGCCAGCCGCGCCAGCCGCTCAGCCCATTCGTCGTAGAATCCGGCGAGCAGGCGCACATATTCAGGACTATCGAACGCGATCTCGGTCGTAACCGGATATTCCATCGGATATTCGGTGACGTCACCTGCGAGCATGCCCTCGACGATGCGCCGCGCCTGGCCCGGGCGGCCTTTCTTGCGGAAATAGGCGACGTGCCTTGCTGCCCGCACCTCACGGTCGGCACGCACGCTCATCAGGTCGGGATCACCAGGCCCAAGGCCGCAGCAGATGATACGTCCCATCTCTACTCGCTCCGGCTCGCCAGCGCATTCACGGCGGCAACGGTGATCGCCGAGCCGCCAAGCCGCCCCTCGACCGCCAATGCCGGCGCCGGCGGATTCGCCATCAGGGCAGCCTTGGATTCGGCCGCGCCGACGAAGCCGACCGGACAGCCGATGATCGCCGCCGGCCGCGGGCAGTCTTGGTCCTCCAGCATGTTGAGCAGGTGAAACAGCGCGGTCGGCGCGTTGCCGATCGCGACGATCGCGCCTTCCAGATGCGGCCGCCAGAGTTCGAGGGCCGCCGCCGAGCGCGTATTGCGCATGGCCTGTGCAAGCGTCGGGACGGCAGGATCGCCGAGGGTGCAAATGACGGCGTTGCCGGCTGGTAACCGCGCGCGCGTGATTCCTTCCGACACCATGCGCGCGTCGCACAGGATCGGCGCGCCGCCCTCGAGCGCCGCGCGCGCGACGCGCGCCATGCCCGGCGTGAAGCGGATATGGGCCTCGAGCCCCACCATCCCGGCGGCATGAATCATGCGAACGGCGACCTGCTCCTCGTCCGCGGTGAAGCGCGCGAGGTCCGCTTCCGCACGGATGGTGGCAAAGGACTGCCGATAGATCGCTGCGCCGTCGGTCTCGTACACGTGCGCCATCATCGCCCTCCCATCAGCACGGAGGGATTTTTGACGATCTCAGCGCTGCTCAGACCACGCAGCACCGGCATATCGCGGGTCGAGCCGCACCGCACGAGGTCAAATCCGTCGCGAGTTGCAACAAGTGTCACTGCTGCCGGACCGGAATGCGCGCAACCCTTAGCACATCCGGAGACATGAAGCCGTGCATCGGGCGCGATGTGCGGCGCGAGCGTGGCCGCGAGCGCGCGGGTGTCGGCATGTGCCTCGCGGCAGCGCGGCGCGCCGCTACAGGCGATCACACGCAACGCGGGATCGTCGGCCTCGGTGATGAGGCCTTCACCGCCCGGCATCTCGCGCAAGCCCTCCGCCAAAATCATCCGCCACGGCGTCATCCGCAGCGCCGGCGCGCAGGACGCAAGATGAGTGAGCGCCGCATGCGGCAACTGGCCGAACGCGACACCCAAGATCGCGCCGTGCGGATAAAGACCAGGACGTGGCCCAACTGCCGCTGCCGCGGGCTCGGCGTCGCCGCGCAAGCCTTCAGGCAGCGTCGCGCCGGCAGCGATATGCGCCGCCATCCGCCCTCGCCCACCCTTGGCTCCGCCGGATGCCATGAACCACTCTGCCAGTGCTAGCGCCGCGGCCACAGCTTCTCCGCGCGCAGCGGTGCGACCGAGCTCCGCACCATCAGCGCGCACGACAAGTTCACCAGCGCGATCGCGCTCGATCCGGACGTCCGCGGATGCGCCGGCCAGCAAGCGCTCGCGCCCATCATCAATAGCAAAACCGAACTTGGTCGGAAGATCGAGCGCGCTGTCGGCAAGGGCCTGTTCGAGTTCACCGGCGAGCAAGCAGGTGTCGTCGCCGACGTTCCAGAATGGCGTCACCAGAATATTGCGCCGCGATTCGGTCCCCGGATCGGCATCGAGCAGGCCCAACTGCGCGAGCCCGTCGAGCAGAGGCAGATGCGCCGTCTCGGTCACGCCCCTCACTTGAAGATTGGCCCGGCTGGTGACGTCGATCAGGCCATTGCCATGGCGCGCGGCAAGCTCGGCAATGCCGGCCGCCTGCGTCGCCGCAAGCCGTCCGCCATGCGGGCGCACACGAACCACGAGGCCATCGCCCGACAACATCGGCCGTAGCGCGCCCGGACACCAGCCCTTGATCGCGACCGCGCTCATGAGGCCTCCTTCAGCGCCGCCGCAATCGAGTTGCGGCGCGTCTTCCAGAGGGCGGCTTCGTGCAGTCGAGTGAAGCAGGTTTCGATCGCAGCCAATGCGGCCGGATTTTCCCGTGCCATGAACGCACGAACCTCGTCATTGCCGAGTGTCGCATCATAGTAGAGATCGAACAGATGCGGCGGCACGGCACCGGCAAGATGGGCGAATGCAGCCATGTGCTCGAGCGTCGCTGTGATCTCCGCCGCGCCACGAAAACCGTGGCGCATCATGCCGGCGATCCAGTCGGGATTGGCGGCGCGGGCGCGGACGACCCGCGAGATCTCTTCCGTCAGCGCGCGCGCCTGCGGCTGGTCGGGCCGCGTCGCATCGAGGTGATAGAGCGATGGCGCGGCAGCACCTAACTTGGCCGCCGCAGCCGCAACGCCTGCCTCATGCGCGGCATAGTCGGCGGCGAGCAGCAGGTCTGTCTCGGGCAGATCCTGCACATGGACGAAGGCGTCGGCAGCGGCGAGCCTCGTCTCGATGCCGGCGCGATTCTGCCGCATCTCGCCCTCTGATGACAACGACCAGGATGACGCCGATAGCCAGGCCTCGCCAGCCGCCGCACGTGAGTCCTCGGTGAAGACATCCGGTATCGAGGACAGGCCGACGCCATACTGTCCGGGACGCGGTCCGAACACGCGTGCGGCGCGTGTGCGATAGGGATTTTCGTCACCCTCGTCGTCGCGCGTCGAGAGCGCCTCGCTGGCCGCCTCGAACAATTGCGCGAGGCCCGCGAAGACGTCGCGGAACAGGCCGGACACGCGCAGCGTGACGTCGATGCGGGGACGGCCGAGTTCCGCCGGCGCGATGATGTCGTAGCCTGTCACGCGCCCTGATGCGTGATCCCAGCGCGGCGCGAGGCCGGCGAGATGCAGCGCCATCGCGAACTCCTCACCGGCGGTGCGCATGGTCGCGGAGCCCCACAGGTCGACCACGAGTCCCTTCGGCCAGTCGCCATGATCCTGCAAGTGACGGCGCAACAGTTCTTCCGCGAGCTTGATGCCTTGCGCATGAGCCGACGGGGTCGGCACGGCGCGGGGATCGACGGCGAACAGATTGCGCCCGGTCGGCAGCACGTCGTGGCGCCCGCGATAGGGCGAGCCCGCAGGCCCCGGCGCGACGCGCCGGCCGGACAAGGCCGCGATGAGCGCGTCCCTCTCTGCTTCGCCACAAGTTCCACGACCGAACACATGCAGGCCGTCGCCGAACTGGCTTTCCTTGAGATCGCAGACGAAGCGATCGATGCGCGGAATTGCTTCGGCCGGCGCAGCCGACGCGGCAAGACCGAGATCGGCGTCGAGGCCGGCGGCGCGTGCCTCGTCGCGGATCTCGGCGATCAGGCGTTGCCGGCGGGCGGGATCAAGACCGTCAGCGGTCGAATATTCGTCCAGCAGTTGCTCGAGCCGGCGCAAGGCCTCCGGCACCGCGGACTTCGCCAGTGGCGGCGGCAGATGGCCGATCGTGACCGCGCCGGTGCGCCGCTTGGCCTGCGCCGCCTCGCCGGGATCGTTGACGATGAAGGGATAGATGACAGGCAGATCGCCGATCAGCGCCTGGGGCCAGCAGGATGACGACAGCGCCACGGATTTCCCCGGCAGCCATTCCAGCGTGCCATGCGCGCCCATGTGCACGACGGCGGCGAAGCCCTGCTGCCGCAGCCAGAGATAAAATGCGACATAGGCATGGCGCGGCGTGCGCGAAAGATCGTGATAGTCGGCATCACGGTGACTGACCTCACCGCGCTCCGGCTGCACCGCGATGATCGTCTTGCCGCTTTTGATCGCCGCGAAATGAAATTTGCCGCCACGACAGTTCGGATCGTCCTCTGGCGCTCCCCAGGCGCGCTCGAGGTCATCCTGCAATGCCCCCGGAAGGCGGGAGAGCGTGGCTCGATAGTCGGCGACACTCCACGTCAAGTCTTGCTTCAGCAAGACATCGCCGAGCGCACTCAGCGGTTCGACGTCAAAGCCGGCCTTGCCGAGATCGGCGAGCAGCACTTCAACGGAGGCGAGCGCATCGAGCCCGACCGCGTGGGCAATCTGGTGCGGTCGACCGGGATAGTTGGAAAGCACGATCGCCAGCCGCTTCTCGCCCGCCGGCTCCTGCGCGAGCTTCTGCCAGGCCACCACGCGCGCAACGACGGCGGCGACACGCTCGTCATCCGGCCGATGCGCCAGGTGCGCAAACTGCAAGTCAGGATCGCGCTCGCCAGCCGACTTGAAGCTCACCACGCCCGCGAACACGCGGCCGTCGACCTCCGGGAGCACGACATGCATCGCCAGATCGCCCGGCGAGAGCCCGCGCAGAGAGTCAGCCCAGTCCTCGCGCCTTGCCGTGGAGAGCGCGACCTGGAACACAGGACACGATGCGGCATCGAACGGCGTCGTGCCGTCGTCGCCAACGGCGGAGAACGCGGTCGCATTGACGATAGCGGCGGGCGGATGCTGCGCAAAGTGCGCGCGCAGCCAATCGGCCACGCCCGGTGCCTTTAGTGAGGTCACGAACAACCCCCAGGCATCAAAGCCCCTCTCGCGGAGCGTCGCGATTAGCGCATCGACCGGGGCAGTATCGGCGGCCGTGAGATAAGAGCGGTAAAAGGTAACGAGCGCACGAGGTTCTTCATCGGGATCAGGCAGCGACGCGACAACACCACGCCTCGGCTCGTAGAAACCAATCTCGGGAACCTCGATCTCTCCAACCACTGGCCCGGCATAGAGACCCGAGGCCAGCGCAAGCTGGGCGATCGCGGCTTGTGCAGCGACCGGTCCGCCCTTGTCGCAGAGCACTTTCAGCCGCCTGAGCGTCGAGACCGGCAAGGTCGAGAACGCATCCAGCCGTTCATCATCGCGGCCATCCGCCGGCAACACGGCAAGCGCGATGCCGCGCTCCTTCGCCAGTTGCTGGAGCGCCGCGAGCCCGTAGGCCCAATAGGACTCGCCGCCGATCAGGCGCACCAGAATGCCGCGCGCTTGCGACAGGGTCCGCTCGATATAGGTGTCGACCGACAGCGGATGACGCAGCTCGGCCAGATTGGCGAGCCGCAGCGACGGCAGGTTTTCGCGGCCACGCCGCCAGCCAGCCGCGAACGCGGCGAGATCCGAGTCCGAGAACGAGAGCACCACGAGATCGGCCGGATCCTGGCCGATGTCCCTTGGCGTCGCGGTCTCCTCGAGACCGTGGCTCTCGCGGAAGACGACGTGCATCAGATGCCAAGCCCTGAAATGCCAAGCCCTGAAATGCCAAGTCCTGCCTTGATCGCGGCCTCGTCGATATCGCCATGCTCGCCGATCACGACCAGCTTGGATTGCCGGGGACGCACGCCCCAGGGCTGATCGAACTGGTGCCGCACCCGCTCGCCGACCGATTGCAGCAACAGCCGCATCGGCTTGCCCTTGACCGCGATATAGCCTTTTGCGCGCAGCACGTTCTGCTCACGCGCCAGCCGCTGCACCGAGGCGATCAGCGCCTCGACGTCGACGACCTCAGGCAGATCGATCACGACGGAGTTGAAATCGTTGTGTTCGTGCTCGTCCTCGCCATCGTGATGGGATGGGCGCGCGGCGAGGTCATCTTCGGCCGCGGCTTCCAGGCCGAGGATCACGCGCAGATCGACCGCGCCGTCGACCACGGGGAGCATCGGCACCGGACGCGGCATCTCGGCGGATATCACCGCCTTCGCCGCTTCGAGCCCTTCCGCGCCCGCAAGGTCAGCCTTGGTGAGCAGCACGATGTCGGCGCAGGCGATCTGGTCCTCGAACACCTCCGACAGCGGCGTCTCGTGATCGAGATTCGCGTCGGCCGCACGCTGTGCCTCAACAGCATCCGGGTCCGGCGCGAAGCGGCCGGCCGCGACCGCCTCGGCATCCGCCAGCGCGATCACGCCATCGACCGTGATCCGCGAGCGGATCTCCGGCCAGTCGAACGCTTTCAGCAGCGGCTTCGGCAGGGCCAGCCCCGACGTTTCGATCAGGATGTGGTCCGGCCTCACCCGGCGCGCGAGCAGTTGCTCCATCGCCGGAATGAAATCGTCGGCCACGGTGCAGCAGATGCAGCCATTGGCGAGCTCGACGATGTTCTCCTCCGGACAATTGGCATCCGCGCAGGATTTCAGGATCTCGCCGTCGACGCCTTCACTGCCGAACTCGTTGACGAGCACCGCGAGCTTTTTGCCGTTGGCATTGGTGATCAGATGCTGGATCAGCGTCGTCTTGCCTGATCCCAGAAAGCCCGTGACGACCGTGACCGGAACTTTTGCGAGCGTGTTCATTCGGCGGCCTCCGGCACGACGGCGATGGGGGGAATGCGGGCAAGCGATTGCTTGCGAAAGATTTCGGGACGGCTGCGCCATGGCACGATGCCGTCGGGCGCAGCGGCGTAAGCCGAAGCGCCTGCGATCACGTCGCTCGCATTGGCATCCGACAGGCGGCCATAGACATAGGACCATCGACCGGGCGCGCTGAGCGCCACCGAACAGCCCTGGCTACAGGCCGACAGGCATTCGACGGGAACCAGGTTGACGCCCGCGGGTACGCCGGCGTCCAGGATCGCGGCATGAAGCCGCGCGCCGGGCGTGGTTTCGCCTTCGCCCAGCGTCTGGCCGGCGCGGCAGGTGATGCAAACGTGAAGTGTGACGGCCATCGCCCCTTCCAGGATATCTGCGGGAGGCGATGAGGCGCACGAACCGCTCGATGAGAGGGTCCGCTTCCCCGTCGCGGAACACCCCGTCCGCCGGTCCAAAACATTCGCGCTGGCAGGTCTCCCGGCTTGCGGAGCAGGGTTTTATCCCTTCGATCCCCGCCTTCCCGATCCCATGGGATCAGTGGCTTCGGGCATCTCTCCGGTCACGGTCGCGGGGGCGGCTGCTTTTCGAACACGAATCTTGCCGATTCGAGCCCTATCGCATTCCCTCTTCGCCTGTCGTAGGACAGGAACCAACGCCGGCCCACCATTTGCCCATGGCCGCCACTTGTCAAGCCGAAGGACCATTTCAGATGACGCCTGAACCGGATACCCCAGCGGTGGAGCAAACCGATGCCCGGCACGCCGCGAAAATGGCGAAGAAGAAGGTCGCCCGCGACAAGATCATGGCGACCAAGAGCGGCGAAAAGGGGCTGATCATCGTCCATACCGGCGCGGGCAAGGGCAAATCGTCCTCCGCCTTCGGCATGATCGTTCGCTGTGTCGCGCACGGCATGCCTTGCGCGGTGGTCCAGTTCATCAAGGGCGCCTGGGATACCGGCGAGCGGCGCCTGCTCACCGGGCATTTCGGCGATCTCTGCCAGTTCCATGCGATGGGCGAAGGCTTTACCTGGGAGACGCAGGATCGCGCCCGCGACATCGCAGCCGCGCGCGCCGGCTGGGAGAAGGCCAAGGAGCTGATCTCCGATGAACGCCTGCGCATGGTGGTGCTCGACGAGATCAACATCGCGCTGCGCTACGACTATCTCGACATCGGCGAGGTCGTCGACTTCCTGAAAACGCAGAAGCCGCCGCTGACGCATGTCGTCCTCACCGGGCGCAACGCCAAGGACGAGCTGATCGAGATCGCCGACCTCGTCACCGAGATGACGCTGGTGAAACATCCGTTCCGCTCCGGCATCAAGGCGCAAGCCGGCGTCGAGTTCTGAGACGTCGATGGCGCGCGCATTGATGATCCAGGGAGCGGGCTCGGACGTCGGCAAGTCGCTCGTCGTTGCGGGCCTTGCGCGTGCCGCAAAGCGCCGGGGCCTGCGCGTGCTCCCCTTCAAGCCGCAGAACATGTCGAACAATGCGGCCGTCACCGTCGACGGCGGCGAAATCGGCCGCGCGCAGGCGTTCCAGGCACTCGCCGCCGGCGTCGAGCCGCACACCGACATGAATCCCGTGCTGCTCAAGCCCGAGACCGATGTCGGCGCGCAAATCATCGTGCAGGGCAAGCGCATCGCGACGGCACGCGCCCGCGACTACGCGGCGATGAAACCTTCGCTGATGGGTGCCGTGCTCGAGAGTTTCGAACGGCTGAAGGCGCGGGCCGATCTCGTTCTGGTCGAAGGCGCCGGCAGCCCGGCCGAGGTCAATTTGCGCAAGGCCGACATCGCCAATATGGGCTTCGCCCGCAAGGCCGATGTCCCGGTCGTGCTGATTGGCGACATCGATCGCGGCGGCGTCATCGCGCAGCTCGTCGGCATCAAGACCGTGATCGATCCTCACGATGCCGCGATGATCTGCGGGTTTGTCATCAACAAGTTCCGCGGCGATCCCACGCTGTTCGACGATGGCTATCGGCTGATCGAAACCAAGACATCCTGGCGCGGTTTTGGTGTGCTGCCCTGGTTCGCGCGCGCCGGCGAATTGCCGGCCGAGGATGCACTGGGATTGGGCGACGCGCGAAAGCCCGGTCAGTGCAAGATCGCGTTCCTGGCGCTGTCGCGGATCGCCAATTTCGACGATCTCGACCCGCTCAAGCTCGAGCCCAATGTCGACCTCGTGATGGTCCGCCCGGGCGAAGCGATCCCCGGCGACGCACAGCTCGTCATCGTGCCCGGCTCGAAATCGACGCGGGGCGACCTCGCGTTCTTGCGTGCGCAAGGCTGGGACATCGATCTCCTCGCACATCACCGCCGCGGCGGTCACGTGCTCGGTGTGTGCGGCGGCTACCAGATGCTCGGGCGCAGCGTGGATGATCCTGATGGCATCGAGGGCGCGGCCGGAGAGACGGCCGGCCTCGGCCTTCTGGATGTGACCACCGTGATGTCGCCGCAGAAGACGCTCACCCGCGTCGTTGCACGACATGCGGCGACGAGCGCGCCGATCGACGCGTATGAAATCCACATCGGCCGCACCGATGGGCCGGATCGCGCGCGCCCCTTCGCCATGCTTGATGGCGCACCGGAAGGAGCGATTTCCGGCGATGGGCGTGTGCACGGCAGCTATCTGCATGGCCTGTTCACGTCGGATCATTTTCGCAAAGCGTTCCTTGCGCAGCTCGACATTCCCTCAGCCGATCAACCCTATCAGGCACGGGTCGAGAGCGCGCTCGACGCGCTCGCCGATCACATCGAGACGCATCTTGATATCGAAGGCCTGCTCGCGCTGGCGCGCTGAGCGTCAGCCCGCGAGCGCGGCGACGAGGCGCGACCATTCCGCCTCATCACCCGGCAGCCCCAGACGCAACCATCCCGGCTGCTGGCTGAAGACGCGCGACCAGATCCGGCCGCGCGCGAGCTTGTCCTGGGCAGCAAGCGCATCACCGACATCGTAGAGCCGGAACAGCGGCGTGCCGCCGACCAGCCGCCATCCTTGCGCCGTAGCCTCGACGTCGAGCCGCGCGCAGTCGCGGCCGAGCCGCGCCGTCGTTGCGCTGGCCCATTCGCGATCGCGCAGTGCGCGCCGACCGACGGCGATCGCAGCGCCTGAAACCGGCCACGGCCCTGCTATCGCCGAGAGCGCTGCAATGTCCGCGTCCGCGCCGAGCACAAAGCCAAGGCGCAAGCCGGCCAGCCCGTAGAACTTGCCGAATGAGCGCAGGATCAGAAGACCGCCCTGCCCCGCCTCTCGCGCGAGCGACAGCTCAGGCAGCGCATCGGCAAAACTCTCATCGATTACAAGGCGGCCGACGCGCGGCAAGAGGGCAAGCAGATCGGCCTTGCCGTGACGCCGGCCGTCGGGATTGTTGGGATTGACGACGACGGCAAGATCGGCGCCCGCGAGCGCGTCGAGACCTGAGACCTCGGCAACGTCCCAGCCCGCGGCGGACAACACCCCGCCGTATTCGTTGTAGGTCGGCGCGAGAATGCGCGCGCGGCCCTTGCGCGAAAGATTCGGCAGACACTGGATCGTCGCCTGCGCGCCGGCCATGGCGAGCAGCGGCGCCTCTGTTGCATAGGCCTGCCGCGCAGCATCGTGCAGCGCTTCAATCTCGCACCGCGACGGCAGCGCGCGCCAGGCATGCGGTTCGATCCCACCCACCGGATAAGGCTGCCGGTTGATGCCGGTCGACAGATCGATCCAGCCCTCAATGCGCCCGCCGAACCGCTGCACCGCTGCATCGAGATTGCCACCATGTTCGCGCATCGCCGTCTCGCTAGATCAAAGCCAGTGCCGCGAGCAAGCCGCCGAGCAGCAGCATCGCGCGAACATAGAGCCGCAATCCCCGGCCGATATCGGCGCCGAGCGGATCGCGCGCGCCTTCGTTCAGCCAGGGTTCGTCGGTCACGGCGCCATGATAGCTGCGCGGCCCGCTCAGGCGCACGCCGAGCGCGCCGGCCATTGCCGCCTCCGGCCAGCCGGCATTGGGCGAGCGATGGCGATTTGCATCGCGCGACATGCAGGACAAGACCACTGTGGGGTGCGCTGTCACCAACGCGAACAACAGGCCCGTCAGCCGCGCCGGGATGAAATTGGCGACGTCGTCGATGCGCGCGGCCGCCCAGCCGAACCAGCGATAACGCTCGGAGCGATGACCGATCATGGAATCCAGTGTGTTGATTGCCTTGTAGCCAAAGATGCCGGGCAGGCCCAGCAGCGCGCCCCAAAATACCGGCGCCACGATGCCGTCGGACGCGTTCTCCGCGAGGCTCTCGAGCGCCGCGCGCGAAATCCCGGCCTCATCGAGGGACGCGGGATCGCGGCCGACGATCTGCGCGACCGCAAGCCGCGCCGCCTCTAAGTCGCCCGACTGCAACGGCTGCGCGACGGCAGCGACGTGATCATGGAGCGAGCGCAGCGCGACCAGCGGCCAGGCCAGAATGCCGAGCAGGACGGCGCGGCTCCATCCGGGAATGAGCCAGCTTTGCACCAACCAGCCGATGGCAGCGCACAGCGCAATCACCAGCAGCGCGGCGGCAATGCCGGCCATGCGCCGCGTTTCGGGTGCATCCGCCGGTCTGTTCCAATTGCGATCGAGCAGAGCGATCAGCCTGCCGATCCAGGTCACGGGATGGCCGATGCCCGCGAACAATGCGGCGGGCCATCCCCAGATGGCGTCCACCGTCATCGCTACCGCCATCGCGCCGGCAAAGCCCACGTCACATCTCCTTCTCGCCTGCCCTGATGCGCAAGAATTGCGTCGCAGCGCAAGCCCCTGCCCGCCGATTTCGGCTTTGTCTTTGCGCCCGATTGGTGGTTAGTGCGGTCAGAATGGAGGTTTCATGGCGGTTGTCCTGATCACGGGAGGGGCGAGGTCCGGGAAAAGCCGGCGCGCCGAGGCGCGCGTCCGCGGCTTTCCCGGCCGGCCCGTCTACATCGCGACCGCGGAGGCGCTCGATGCGGAGATGGCGGAGCGGATCGCGCACCACCGCGCCCGCCGCGGCGGTGACTGGATCGAGCGCGAGACCCCGCTCGATCTCGTGGCGGTGCTCGATGCGACCGATGGCGGCGGCGCGCGGCTGGTCGACTGCCTGACGCTATGGCTCTCGAACCTTCTTCATGCCGGACGCGAGTGGTCGAACGAAGCGGCGCTGCTCGCTGCGGCACTTCGCAGGCAACAGAGCCCGGTGATCCTCGTGACCAACGAGGTCGGCCTCGGTATTGTGCCGGACAATGCGCTGGCGCGCAGTTTTCGCGATGCGGCCGGCCTGCTCAACCAGGCCATCGCCGAAGTCGCCGATGAGGTCGAGTTCGTGGTCTCGGGGCTACCGATGAAGGTCAAGTGAAGCCATGACCGACCGCAAGCAACTCGCCACCATCGTCAAGGATTTGCGCATCGGCCTGTCACTCGCCACGATCCTGCCGCTCGGCCCGTCGACGCCGGTCGGCGACGGCGACATCGCACGGGCGGGCAGGACACTGCCGGTCGCGGGACTGTTGGTCGGTCTCCTCAGTGCCGCCGTCTATGCGATCGCTTCTGCAGTCGGCGTAACACCGGCGCCGGCCGCGATGCTGGCGCTTGCGAGCACGATCATCATCACCGGCGCGCTGCACGAGGATGGCCTTGCCGATACCGCCGACGGCCTCGGCGGCGGTACGCGCGCGCGAAGACTCGAGATCATGCGCGACAGCCGGATCGGTAGTTTTGGCGTCTGCGCACTCATCGTGTCGCTGGGCCTGCGCTGGAGCGCGCTCGCGGCCATTGCCGCGCCGCGCGCGGTCCTGATCGCGCTTCTGCTTGCGCATGTGGCCGCGCGCGCGGGCCTGCCGCTGTTCATGGCGCTGGTGCCACCGGCGCGGACGGATGGATTGTCCGCCGGCGCCGGCCGGCCGGCAGGGCCGAACGCCGCCATTGCGCTCGGCCTTGGTGCCATCGTTCTCGCGATCGGCTTTGGCCCGGGCAAGGCGATCCTTGCCGTGATCCTTCTCGCCTTTCTCGGACTGCTGATCGCCTGGCTCGCGATCAGGCAGGTCGGCGGGCAGACCGGTGATATACTCGGTGCTTACGAGCAAGTCGCCGAGACCGCCATCCTGCTGATGGCCGCCTCGCTGTTTCACGCGGCCTCCTGATGGTCTCCTTCGACGACGATTTCCGCCGGCAATTGCGCGAGCTCTTCGTCTGGCGGCGCGACGTGCGGCGCTTCCGCAGAGATCCGCTGCCCGAGGGCACGCTGGAACGGCTGATCGACATCGCCTGCCTGTCGCCATCGGTCGGGCTCAGCCAGCCCTGGCGCTTCGTGATCGTCGAGGATGAGGCGCGGCGCCGCGCTATTGTCGACGACTTCAAGCTCTGCAATGCCGATGCGCTCAAAGCCTATTCCGGCGAGCGCGCCGCGCGCTATGCCGCGCTCAAGCTCGCCGGCCTCGAAGAGGCGCCCGGGCATCTGGCGGTGTTTTCAGAAAACGCCTGCGAGACCGGACATGGCCTTGGCCGCGCGACGATGCCGGAGACGCTCGACTATTCGGTCGTCGCGGCCATCGTCTCGGCCTGGCTCGCCGCGCGCGCCGACGGCATCGGTATCGGCTGGGTGTCGATCCTCAACCCGTTCCACGTCCGTGAGATTCTCGAGGTGCCCGCCAGCTGGAAATTGATCGGTTATCTCTGCGTCGGCTATCCCGAGGCTGAGCTCGATCGTCCGGAGCTCGAACGCGCGGACTGGGAACGCCGGCGGCCTTCGACGGACGTCACGATCCGGCGCTGAGGTGCCCGGTTACGGCAGATTGTCCCGCAAGAAGATGTCGATGCGGATACGCTCCTGGTCGGCACTGATCGGCTCGCCCGAGCAATGCGCGAGCAAGACGCGCGCAGCGGAGCGCGCTTCGTGGCCGGGATCCTGGTTGATGATCGCATCGATGGTGCCGCGCACCAGAAAGCGCCCCGTGAACTGGGTGAGTTCGTGGGCGATCCAGACCACATCGCGGGCACGACCCGAGGCTTCCAGCGCCTCCGCGATGCCGCGATTACCGGCTCCGCAGGAGTAGATGCCAAGCAGATCAGACCGTCGCGACAAGAGCTCTGCTGTGAGGACGCGCGTGCGCTCGCTGTCGTCGCGCCCCTCCAGCACCGGCAGCACAACCAGATCCGGATATTCGCTCGTCAGAATCTGGTGAAAGCCAAACTGTCTCTCGGTGTGATCGCGTAGCGACAGCGAGCCGGCAATGACGGCGACGCTGCCTTTGCGTCCCGACAGGAAACGTCCCATCAGGGTTGCGGCCGTGCGACCGGCGGCCGGATTGTCGATGCCGACATAGTGCAGGCGCCGCGCGCTCGGCGCGTCCGAGACCAGTGTCACCACGGCAACGCCGCGGGCCGCGAGATCATCGATCGCCGCGCGCACCCGAGGATGATCGAGCGCGATGACGGCGACGCCGTGATAGGCCGGCGACAGCTCCTCCAGCGTGTGGGCCAGCACCTCCGGATCGAGCACGTCGACGTGCAGGATATCGATGAATCCGCGCTGGCTGGCGAGCCACTCCGCGGTGCGCTGCACCTGCTCGGTCAAGTTGGTCATGAAGCTGTTGCTGCCGGTCGGGAGCACGAAGGCGAAGCGAAATGTCTGGCCACGGGCGAGCCGTGCGGCGGCGATATCGGCGCGGTAGCCGAGCTTTGCGACCGCCGCCTCCACGCGCGCCACCGTTTTGGCCCGCACGCCTTCGCGACGGTTGACGACGCGATCGACCGTTGCGAGCGACACTCCGGCCATGCGCGCGACGTCTTCCAGCGTCGCGCGCATGGCCGGATGTATCTCGCCGCCCGTCATCCGCGCGCCGCCCACAACATGCCGCGGATCATCATGGTCCTGATCTCGGGCACGTCGAGTTCATAGGCACGGTGGCCGAGCGAGGAATAGAACACCCTGCCCTCGCCGTAGCGCTTCTTCCAGACCACCGGCATCACCACGCCCTCGATCCAGGGCGCGTGCTCGCCGGAAAACGTCGTCGTGGCCAGCACCTCGTTCGCAGGGTCGACATGCATGTAATACTGCTCGGATCGATGCTCGAAGCTCTTCAGGCCCTTCATGATGGGGTCGTCCGGCTTCGTCAAGTCGACCCTGTAGTCGATGATGTTGCCGGGATGGGCAACCCACTGGCCGCCGCAGAGGAATTGATAGTCGACCGATTCCCGGAAGGCGTCGCACATGCCGCCATGATGGCCCGCGAGCCCGACGCCGCCGCGCACGGCCGCGCAGAGGTTGAGCGCCTCCGGCTTCTCGATCTTTGACATGGTGTAGATCGGAATGATCAGCGAGAGATCGTGGATCGCGGGATCGGCGAACGCCGCCGTCGTGGTCTCGATGCGGACCTCGAAGCCTTCCTGCTTCAACCAACCTCGTATCATCGAGGCGCAGAGATCAGGATCGTGTCCCGGCCAGCCACCCCAAACGATCATTGCCTTGCGCATTGTCATCATCCTCAGTCGATCTGTCCGGTCTCACGTCCGGCCGGCAACATCGCCGGCCGCTCGGCGCGGCTCTCGATTTTGACGGGGCGCCCCTCATCGGCGGAAGTCTGGAACGCTTCCATCACCTCCAGGACGTGGAAGGCGAGCGCGCCGCTGGCGCGGTGCGGCCGGTTGGTGACGATGGCGCTCGCCATATCGGCGACGCCGATCGAGCGGAATTCACCTTCGACATGACCGTGGGTCAGCGGCACTGTCTCCCACTCGCCGCCGGTCTTCGCCACCTGCACCTCGCCGCCGAAGCGGTTGGGATCGGGGACCAGCATGCTGCCCTTGTCGCCATAGATCTCGATCGGCGTATGCCGGTGCTTCGGCACGTCGAAGCTCATGGCGACCGAGACCACGGCGCCGCTTTCGAATTCCAGCGTGCCGGCCACGTGGGTTGCGACCTCGACCGGGATCATCTGGCCGTTCATCGGCTGGCTGGTCACGAGACGCTCGGATTTCGGCCGCGCGGTCGAGCCCATCACGCTCGCGACGGGGCCGAGCAACTGCACGAGGTCGGTGATATAGTATGGCCCCATGTCCAGCATCGGCCCGCCGCCGCGCAAGTAATAGAAGCCCGGGGCCGGATGCCAGCGTTCGTGGCCGGGGCACATGAAGAACGCGCTGCCCGCGACGGGCGTGCCGATGGCGCCGTCGTCGATCAGCTTGCGCGCGGTCTGATGGCCGCCGCCGAGGAAGGTGTCGGGCGCGCAGCCGACGCGCAGGTTCTTTTGCGCGGCGAGATCCATCACCTTCCGCGCCTCGGCCACGTTGACGCCCAGCGGCTTCTCGGAATGAACGTGCTTTCCTGCGTTCAGCACCGCGAGGCTGACGTCGGTGTGCGCGAGCGGAACCGTGAGATTGATCACGATCTCGATATCGTCGCGCTTGAGCAGCTGGTCGACGCGCATCCCCGGCAGCCCGAACTCGGCGCCGCGCTTTTCCGCCACTTCGCTGCGCATGTCTGCGAGCGCCTTGACATCGAGGACCGGGAAGCGCTGCGAAGCCTTGAGGTACGCGGTGCTGATATTGCCGCAACCGATGATGCCGATGCCGACTTTTCTCATTCTTGTCTCCGTGAGGTGTCGTTCATCCCTTGACTGCGCCTGCGGTGAGACCGGCGACGATGTGCTTCTGCGCCAAGAGGAAGAGGATGATCGTCGGCAGGATGGTCAGGGTGATGAAGGCGAGGATCAGGTGCCACTCCGACGAGTATTCGCCCTGGTAGACCATGATGCCGAGCGGCCATGGATACAGCGCATCGGTGTTGAGCATCACCAGCGGCAACAGATAGGCGTTCCAGCTATTGACGAAGGTGATGGTGCCGACGGTGGCCAGGATCGGCCGCGACAGCGGCAGCGTCACGTAGCGGAAGAATTTGATGTAGCTGCAACCATCGACCAGCGCCGCCTCGAGCAGCTCGTAGGGGATATCCTTGAAGAAGCGTCTGAGCAGCAGGATGCTCATGGCGAGGCTGAAGGCGACCTGCGGCAGCACGACGCCGAGATAGGTATCGAGCAGCCCGAGATCGCGTACCTTGATGAACAGCGGCAGCACGGCGGTTGCGGCCGGAAACAACAGTCCCAGCGTCAAATAGCTCAGCAGCATCGAGCTGCCGTAGAACCGGACATGGGCGAAGGTGAATGCCGCCATCGACGCGACGATCAGGGTCAGGGTCACCGTCAGCGTCGATATGATGAGAGAGTTACGCAGGAGCTGCCAGTAGCGCTGCGAGAACAGGATGTCGGCGTAGTTCTGCCATTCCCAGTGCCGCGGCAGACCGAACGGATTGACGCGCAACTCGCCGAGCGTCTTGAAGCCGCCGAGCACGGTCGCAAGCAGCGGCACCGCGACGAAGATCGCGACAAGGCCGAGGAACAGCGCCTTGTACAGCACGGCGGGATCGAACGGCGCGCGGGTGATCTCGACATTACTCATCGCGCATGAACCATCGCTTGTAGGTGAAGGCGAAGGTGACACAGGTCATGAACAGGATGACGCCGATGGCGCTGCCAAAGCCGACCCGCATGCGCGAGATGCCGTTGTTGTAGAGGAAGCTCACCATCGTATTCGAGGAATCCGCAGGTCCCCCGCGCGTCAATGGCATCACCAGGTCGAACAGTTGCAGGGAACCGATGATGGCGAAGAACACCGAGAGGCGGATGGTCGGATAGAGCAAGGGAATCACGACGTGGCGCAGCGTCTGCGAGCGCGTTGCGCCGTCGATGCGCGCCGCCTCGATCAGGCTCTTGTCGAGGCTCTGAAGCGCGGCGATGAATAGCATCATGTGGAAGCCAAAGTACTTCCAGACGATGACGATCAGCACCGCCAACATCGCGGTATCGGTCGAGGCGAGCAGATGCGGGGCTTCGCTGCCGAAGGCGCGCCAGACCGAGGCGACGAGGCCGTAATCGCCGTCATAAACGAACGAGAAGATCAGCCCGGTCGCGATCTCGGCGAGGATGTAAGGCATGAAAAACAGCATGCGCAGCGCGACCGCGCCGCGGAAGCGCTCGGCGAGCATGAGCGCGAGCGTCAGCGCCAGCGGCAACTGGACGAGCAGCGAGACCGCGATGATCAGGCCGTTATTGCGCAGCGCGAGCCAGAAGGCGCGCGTCTGAAACACGAAACGGTAGTTGTCGAGCCCGATCCAGTTGGTCGGCCGGCCAAAACCGTTCCAGTTGAAGCCGGAATACCAAGCCGCCTCCCCGATCGGCACCACGACGAACAGGGTGAACAGCAGCAGCGCCGGCGGAAGGAACAGCACGAGCACGGTGAGCCGGCCGTCCCAGCTCGGTCCGCGCGCCGCGATTGGCGCAATCGCGGGCTCGACCGCGTCCATGGCGGGCGATGTCGCCATCCGCCGCGCCACGGTCAGTTGCCCTGCTTCCAGGCTGCCTCGATCGCCTTGGCCGCGTCCTGCGGGCTCATGCTGCCGCCGGCAATCTCCGCCGTGACGTCGTTGACGACGCGACCGACGGAGGGACCGAGGCTCTGGTCATAGAAGTTCTGGTGGTAGTTCGATTTCGCGAGATTGTCCGCGATGCGCTTCATGAACGCGTTGTTGAGCCCGACCTCGGCGCCCTTCACCACGGGAACGATATAGTTGCCTGCGGCAAGGCGCGTCTGCACGTCTTTTGAGACGAAGTATTTGAGGAAGTCGACCGCCTCCTTCGGCGAGCCCTTGGTGACGAGCCAGCCGGTGATGCCGCCGAGCGTATCTGATGGCGCGCCCTTGCCGCCGGGCACCACCGGGAAATCGAACCAGCCGATCTTGTCCTCGCCGAGGCCCACCTTGTCGGCGGCAAGTGCGCGCTGGAGATGATAGACGGAGCTGATGGCAAGCGTCATCGCCGCCTTGCCGTCGCCAAAATAGCCCACGGCTTGCGGATTCTTGAAGCCGAGGAAGCCGTTCTGGAACGGCTGGAGGTCCACGAGCTGCTTGAACAGCTCACCGGATTTTTGGAACGTCTCGCCGGCAAAGCCGCCGTTTTCGCCGCGCAGCGCGGCATCGAAGGCCGGCTTGCCGCCGATCCGCACCGCAAGGTGCGTCCAGTAGAAATGTAGCGGCCATTTGTCGGCGCCGCCGACGACGATCGGCGTCACGCCCGCGGCTTTCAGCGTCTTCACCGCCGCGAGCAGATCGTCCCAGGTCTTGATGGAGGCCGGATCGACATTAGCCTTCGCCATCAGTTCCTTGTTGTAGAGGAAGCCGACCTGCGACAGCGCCGTCGGCAAGCCGTAGACGCGGCCATCCCTGCTGAAGGCGGCAAGCGCCGCCGGCGTCAGCGTGTCGGAATAACCCTTCACCTGGTCGGTGATGTCGTCGAGGACATCAGCTTCGATCTGTGCCTTCAACACGCCGCCCGACCAGCTGTAGATGATGTTGGGCCGGTCCTTGGACTGGAGAATGGTCGGAAGCTTCGCCTTGTACGCCTCGTTCTCGAGGAACTGCATCTCGATCTTGACGCCGGGATGAGAGGCCTCCTAGGCCCGCGCCACCTCTTCCCAGATCTTGACCTGCGCGGGATTGACCTCGATGTGGAGCCATTTCACCGTGGTGTCGGCCATCGCCGCGCCTTGCGCGAGCAGCCATGCGGTAGCAGCGAGTCCCAGCTTCCTGAGCAGCCTCATCAGCATTCCTCCCGACTGTTTTGGTCTTGCTTATGTCGTTGCGGCAATGCTGCCCTCATTTTTTGAGGTACGCAACTAAAATTCTGATCTATGCACCTCACCGACGGTGTGGCTAAGGTTCCCGGCGAGTCGTTTTTGCCGGGCGAGCGCTGCCCGGATAACAGTGCCGGGAGGACAATCATGGCCGCCATTTATCCGGACCTTGCAGGCAAGGTCGTTCTCGTCACGGGCGGCGCGTCTGGCATCGGCGAAGCGATCGTGCGGCGCTTTGCGCAGCAAAAAACCGTCGTCGTGTTCTTCGATATCAAGGCCGATGACGGCACGCGGCTGGCGCGCGAGCTTGCTGACCAGGACCTCGCGGCACATTTTTGGCATGTCGACCTCACCGATATCGCGGCCTTGCGCGCCGGCGTCACGGAAGCCCGCAAGGCGCACGGCCCGATCAACATCCTCGTCAACAATGCCGCGCATGACGAGCGACATCCGACCGAGGAGGTGACGCCGGAATATTGGGACGACCGCATCGCCGTGAACCTGAAGCATCAGTTCTTCGCGGCGCAGGCGGTCCTGCCGGACATGAAGGCGGCTAATGCCGGCGCCATCATCAATTTCGGCTCGGTCTCCTGGATGGCAGGACAAGGCGGCATGGCCGCCTACACCGCCAGCAAGTCCGGCGTGATCGGCCTCACCCGCTCGCTCGCGCGCGACTACGGCCCCTACAACATCCGCGTCAATGCAATCGCGCCCGGCTGGATCATGACCGAGCGCCAGGTCACGAAATGGCTGACGCCGGAAGGCGTGGAAGAGCTGATGCAGCGCCAGTGCCTGAAGCGCAAGCTGATGCCGGACGAGATCGCGAAGGTGACGGTGTTTTTGGCCTCCGACGAAGCCTCGGCCTGCACCTCGCAGCATTACGTCGTGGATGGCGGCTGGGTCTGATCGAGCGATCCACCTTGCCGAGGATGGGATGAGCCCGCACATGGATACGTCCTTTCTCTCTCGTGCGCCCTTTGGTCTCGATGCGCGCGCCGTCGCGTGGGTCGAGACCACCTATCGCGCGCTGAGCCTGCAAGACAAAGTGGCTCAGCTCTTCAACCTTCTGTCGCGCGGCACCGATCCCGGTGAGCTCGGCAGGCTCGCGCGATTGCGACCGGGCGGAATCACGCGGTACTTCGGTCGCGATGGCGGGGCCGAGCGCGCGCGACTAGTGGCCGCTCAGAAGGCCGCACCGATCCCGCTCCTGGTCAGCGCCGATCTCGAGGGCTCGCGCATGAGCCTTCCCTTTGGCACACAGCTGCCGAACCCGCTCGCACTCGCGGCGATCGATGACCCCGCGGTGACCGCGGATATCTCGCGTATCATTGCCGAGGAGGCCGTCTCCCTCGGCGTGAACTGGTCGTTCGCTCCGGTGATCGACATAAATCACGCGTTTCGCAGTTCGATCGTCGGCACGCGAAGCTTTGGCTCCGATCTCGAAACGATCCGCCGTCATGCGCTGCCCCACATCGAGGTCCTGCAAAGGCATGGCATCGCCGCGACCGCCAAGCATTGGCCCGGCGAAGGCTACGACGACCGCGACCAGCATCTGCTCACCACGATCAATCCGCTCTCCATGGAGCAGTGGGAGGCGACGTTCGGCAGGCTCTTTCGCGCGGCGATCGACGCCGGCGTGCTCTCCATCATGTCCGCGCATATTGCGCTGCCTGCGTACGTCAGGAGCCAGCTGTCCGATCCGGGCGTCGAGGCTTTCAGGCCGGCCTCCGTCAGCAGGCTTCTCAATATCGAGCTGCTTCGTCACAAGCTCGGCTTCAACGGCCTGATCGTCTCGGATGCCAGCGAGATGGCCGGCCTCACCTCCTGGTGCCGCATCCGCGCGGCCAAGTCGCAGATCATCGCCGGTGGGTGCGACATGATCCTGTTCTCGCGCGCGCCGGAGGAAGACATGGCGGAGGTGCGCGCGGCTGTCGAGGATGGCCGCCTGCCGGCCGAACGGTTCGAGGACGCGGTGCTGCGTGTCCTCGCTCTGAAGGCGGCGCTCGGTCTCCACGAGATGGCAACCGTTGGGCCGACCGGAGCGATTGCGCGGGCTTCCGACAAGGTCATCGCCGACGCGGCCTTGCGGCGGGCGCCGACCCTGGTCAAGGACACTCTGGGCCTCCTGCCCATCAGTCCGCGGCGGCATCGGCGCGTGCTGGTAATATCCGGCGGAATCATCAGTCCGCTTCATGACTCACCGCACGAATTCAGCCTGCCGGATATGCTGGCCAGGGAGGGATTCGAGGTTACGCTGCACACCCAGCAGCCCGCGGTCGATCCGGCCGGTTTCGATCTCGTCCTCTATCTCCTTGGAGAAGAGACGTTGCTTACGCGCGGGCGCATTTTCCTCGATTGGGCACGGCTTGGCGGTGATTTCGTCGGTGCCATGCGGCGCTATTGGCACGACATTCCGACCATCATGGTCTCGTTCGGCTATCCCTATCACCTCTATGACGCGCCCCGCGTGCCCGTCTACATCAACGCGTATTGCACGATCGACGAGATGCAGGCAGCCGTCGTCGACCTGTTGATGGGACGACATCCCTGGAACCGGAACAGTCCCGTTGATCCCTCTTGTGGCCTCGAGGACGCGAAGTACTAACCTCTATTTCACTCCGCGTTCGCCCGCTCCAGCGGCGCTGCTGCAACGCTCGCCTGCGGCCGCGCCTTCGCCGTCGTCGCGCGGCGACGCTGCATGAGATACTGGTCGCCGAGCACGCCGATCAGGATCACCGTGCCCATGACGGCAAAATTCAGCGAGCTCGGAATGCCCAGGAGATTGACGAGATTCTGCAGCACCTGGAGCAGCACGGTGCCGAGCACGACACCGATGATCGAGCCCTCGCCGCCGCGCAAGGAGCAGCCGCCGAGCACGGCGGCGGCAATCGCGTACAGCTCGTAGAAGGAGCCGTGCACCGCCGGCGAGATCGAGCGGGTGTACATCGCGATCAGGATCGCGGCGAACGCGGTCAGCCCCCCGCAGATGATGTAGGCGGAAATCACGACGCGATCGGAACGGATGCCGGAATAGCGCGCCGCCTCCTCGTTCTTGCCGACGGCGTAGAGATAGCGGCCGAACACGGAACGGTGCAGCAGCACCCAGGCGATGGCGGCGACGATGAAGAGCGCGACCACGCTGTGCGGCAAGGGAAAGCCGAGCACATTGGTGCGGCCCGCGGTCAGCCATTCCAGCGTCGGAAAGCTCGCGCCGAAGCCGAAGCCGGCGGTGGCGTCCTCGGTATAGTAGCGCGCTGCGCCGCGATAGATCAGAAGTCCGCACAGCGTCACCACGAAAGGCTGGATGTGCATCCGGGTGACGAGCGTGCCGTGCACGAGACCGATCGCGAGCCCACCGGCGATGATCGCGGCAAAGGCGAGCATCCAGTTGACGTCGTGATTGACGATAAGGTCGATGAAGAGCACCCCTAACAGCGCGATGACCGAGCCGACCGAGAGCTCGATTCCGCCGATGATGATGACGAAGGCTTCTGCGATCGAAAAGATGCCGAACATCCCGACCTGGTTGGCGGTGTTGGAGAGATTGCCGACCAGGAGGAAACGCGGGTTGATGAAGGTGACGACCGCACCGACCGCGAGGATCAGAATCAGGAGGCTCAGATCTTTCTTGTTCAAGGTCCCCTCGCCTCAAATTGTGTGGCCGACCGCCAGTTGCAGCACATTGTGCTCGCTGAACTGGCTGCGATCAAGGAAACCCGAGATCGCCCCCTCATGCATGACGGCGATGCGGTCGCTCACCCCGATCACCTCCTCCATGTCGCTGGAGATCATCAGGACCGCGACGCCCGCATCGGTCAGGCGGCGCAGCATGTCGTAGATCTCCTGCTTGGCGCCGACGTCGATGCCGCGCGTCGGCTCGTCGAAGATCAAGACTTTCGGCCGCATCGACAGCCATTTGGCGAGCACGACCTTCTGCTGGTTGCCGCCGGACAGTGAGCCGACGGCGGTTTCGACGTCAGGCGCGCGGATCTTGAGGCGCTCGCGCTGGCGACGGGCGTTCTCGGTCTCGCGCGCGGTGTTGACGAGCCAGAGGCGCAGATATGAGGACAGATCCGGCAGCGAGATGTTTTCGGCGATCGAGAAGTCGAGCAGGAGGCCGGAACTTTTGCGGTCCTCCGGGACGAGATAAATACCGTGCTCGATCGCGGCGCGCGGGCTGGCAATCCGGATCGGCGTGCCGTCCAGCCTGATCGCGCCGCCGCGCAAGGGATCGACGCCGAAAATGGCCCGCGCAAGCTCCGTGCGCCCCGAGCCGACCAGGCCGGCAAGCCCCAAAATCTCGCCGCGGCGCACCGACAGGCTGACGGCGCGCTCCGGATAGGTATCGGTGACGGCCTGGACGATGTCGAGCACGGCCTCGCCGGGAGGAGCTGCCGGCGGAACGTACAGCGATTTGAGGTCACGCCCGATCATCAGGCGGATCATCGCTGCCGGCGAGAGCTCCGCGCGGGTCAGCGCGCCGACCATGCGGCCGTCGCGCAGCACCACCGCGCGATCGGCGCACTGCATCACCTCGTTGAGGCGGTGTGTGATGAAGATGATGCTGACACCGTCGGCCTTGAGGCCCGCGATGACGCGCATCAGGCGGTCCGTCTCGGTCAAGGTCAGGCTCGAGGTCGGCTCGTCCATGATGACGAGGCGCGCATCGAGCGAGAGCGCCTTCATGATCTCGACGAGCTGGCGCTGGGCGAGCGACAGCTCGGCGAGCGGCGCGTCGGGTTCGAAATCGGCGCCCAGCCGTTCGAGCAGCGGTCGCACCTTTGCATAGAGAGCCTGCCGGTTGATCAGCCTGAGCGGCCCACCATGCACCGGCTCGCGGCCGATGAAGACGTTGCCGGCGACGTCGAGATTGTCGAAGAGGTTGAGTTCCTGGTGGACGAAGGCGATTCCGGCCTGGATCGCCTCCGCCACGGTGAACGAGCCCCGCTCGACGCCATCCACCCGGATCAGGCCGCCACTCGGCTCGACGACGCCGCCGAGCACGCGCATCAAGGTCGACTTGCCTGCGCCGTTCTCGCCGATCAGCGCGATCACCTCGCCCGGCGCGACCTTGAGGTCGACGTGGTCGAGGGCGACCACGCCGGGATAGGTCTTGCTGATGTCGACCAGCTCGAGGAACGGCTCAGGCATTGGCGGCTGCGAGCAGCGCTGACACTCCTACTTCTTGAGCATCGCTTTCATCGAGGCCATGAAGTCGTCGACGTTCGCCTTGTCGATGACCTTCCCGGGAACGATGATAATGCCGTTCGCCGGAATCCCCGACTTGTCGCCGCCGATGTAGGCGGCCATCAGCTTCATGCCCTGATAGCCCCACTCGAACGGCTGCTGGACGACGGTGCCGGCGATGCTGCCTTCCTTGACGCCGCCGAGCGTGATCGGATCCTCGTCGAAGCCGATGATCTGGATCTTGCCGAGCTTGCCGGCCTCCTTGAGCACCTCGTAGATGCGCGGCGTGTTGTAGGAGTAGAAGCCGACGAGGCAGCTGACGTCGGGCATGGCGGCGAGGATGTCCTCGACGTTTCGCTTGGCCCGGGTCTGGTCGATCTCGTCGCCGCGGACGTCCACGAGCTCGACCTTCGAGCCCTTGATCGTCTCCTTGACGCCCTCGATGCGCTCGCGGGCGTTGTCGGCGCCGGGCAGACCGACGAAGCCGACACACTTGCCGCCGCTCGGCAGCGCCTTCAGCATCAGCTTGCCGGCTTCCTTGCCGAGATCGGTATTCGACGAGCCGATATAGGCCACTCGCTTCGAGGCCGGAGCGTCGCTGTCGGTGGTGAACAGCACCGTCTGCGAGGCGACCTTGTTCAATTGCTCGGTCTGGTTCTTGGGATCGACGGCACTGACCATGATGCCGGCAGCACCTGCCGCGACGAGGTCGTCCATCACCCGCTGCTGCACGGCAGCCGCGGCCTGTTCCGGGTATTTGAACTGAAGCTCGAAATTGGGCAGTTCGCCCTGCGCCTTCTTCACGCCGGCCTCGGCGATTTTCCAGAAGTCGGACGCGCCGTTGACGACGAAGGCCAGAACCTTCTTGTCCGCCGCGTTGGCCGAGCCGAGACCCAGCGCGACCGCGAACGCAACGGATACACCTGCAACCAAGAGACGCTGCATACATCCCTCCCTTTTAAGCGGTTGACCGTCGATCGCGGCCAACTCTTCATGTCATTTACGCAATCGCCCTGTTTCCCCCGCCACTGGACCAACGAAGCCCGGCTCCGGATCAACGGAGGTCGCGGCGCCGTCGGCTTCAGCCTTCAAGGAAGAAAAATGAGGCACGCACCTCAAACGTACCAGAAACCCTCCGGACGTGCAACCGAGGGCCCGTTCGCTTTGATCGGAGCAGGCAAATCAGCCGAAAGCCCGTAGCCCGGGCGAGCGAAGCAACACCGGGACGATCACACGCGGAATCCCGGGTATCGCTTCGCTCACCCGGGCTACGATTTCTACTTTGCATGGGGTTGTTTTCGCGAAATGAGAAATCACGTGCGCCGCCCGGCCAATCCCGCCAGCGCCGGGCAATTCGCGTCACCCAAAATATTCATATTGACGGAATTCGGAATTATCGTACTCTAGGTTCACTTGGCGTCCGACACGCCCCGATAGCTGCGAACGAACATTCACAGGCGCGATCCCCCACCATTTGTTATCACGGCGCTTTCGCGCTATTCACTCCGGCTGGAACAGGCCATCGTGCAACCCATTACATGATCGGGCAGTCCGCGCGTCCCCTCGCCCCGGTGGCGGTTGACCGCCGAAACTTCATTCGCCTCGCCGGAGCATCGGCCGCGGGATGGCTTGCGCTCGGCGCATCGCCGGACCGGGTCCGCGTCGTCGCCTCCCTGATCGGATTGCCGCTCGGCGATCCCCTGACCAACCGGAGTGCGCCGGAGAGCGCGACCTCGCGACTGAGCGCGCTGATCCAGGGCATGACCGAGCGCGGATGGGTGGAAGGCGTCAATGTCCGCTACGAGACCCGTTCGAGCTTCGGCGGCCCGGCGCAGCAGGAAGCTGCGATCCGGGAAATCCTAGCACTCAAGCCGGACGTGATCCTGACCTCGTCGACGATCGAGACCGCAGCTCTGACGGCGGCCACCAAGACGATCCCGATCGTGTTTGCCACCGCCAACGATCCCGTCGGCAACGGCTTCGTCGAGAGTCTCGCGCGCCCCGGCGGCAACGTCACCGGCTTTACCAACAGCACCGCCGAAATGGGCGGCAAATGGCTTCAGCTCCTGCGGGAAGCAGCTCCCGCCATCGAGCGCGTCGGCGTGCTTTTCAATCCGGAGACCGCACCGCGCGCAGGGCACTTCTTTCTCGACTCGATCGAATCCGAAGCCGCATCGACGGGCGTGACTGTCACGCCGGTGCCGATCAACGACGCAACCGGAATCGACCAGACCATCCGCGGCTACGCCGGTGCGCCCGCGGGCGGGATGATCGCGCTCGTCGACAGCTTCCTGGTCATCAACCGGCGCGCCATCGTCACCGCCGCCGCGCAGCACCGCGTTCCGGCAATCTATCCCTTTCACTATTTCATCGACGTCGGCGGGCTGATGAGCTACGGCGCCTCCCTCGAGGTGCGCTCGGCGGACTATGTCGACCTCATCCTGCGCGGGACCAGGGCCGGCGACCTTCCGGTGCAGTCGCCGCGCAAATACGAGCTTTTGATCAACCGCAAGGCTGCCGATGCCCTGGGGCTGAAGCTGCCAGCCACTTTGCTCGCCCGCGCCGACGAGATCCGCGAGTGAACGAGCCGGCCGACCAGGACACCTCGCGCACGCCTCCGAGCCGGCTGTTCCGCAAATATCTCTATTCGTTCGTCGCGCTTGCTTTCGCGGCGCTCGCCGTCAACACCGCGCTCGAGGTCTGGTTCTCCTACCGCGAGCAGCAGCAGCTCCTCGCGGCGACCCAGCGCGAACAGGCCGCATCGGCGGCGATCCAGATCGGCCAGTTCATCGGTCAGATCGAGAGCCAGCTCAGATGGCTGTCGCGTCTGCCGCCGGATCTGTCGGCGCAGGAGGACGAGCGGCTGAACGCCATCCGCCTCTTCCGCCTCTCGCCCGCCATCGCCGAGATCGCAACGCTCGATGCCCTCGGACGCGAGCAGGTCCGCGTGTCGCGCCGCCTCGCCGACAAGGTCGGCAGCCAGGCCGATCTTGCGGCCTCGCCGGCCTTTCTCGGCGCCAGGGCGAGCGGCATCTATTACGGACCTGTCTACTTCTTCGGCGATACCGAGCCGTTCATGACGCTTGCCGTTCTCGGCGGCGGCAACGATCCGCAAGTCACGGTCGCCGAGGTCAATCTGCGCTTCATCTGGGACCTCGTCGCCAGGATCAAGGTGGGCAGCACCGGCAAGGCCTATGTCGTCGACCGCAAGGGACAGTTGATCGCACATCCGGACTTGTGGCCGGCGCTACGCCACACCGATCTTTCCGGCCGTCCCGACGTCCAGGCGGCGCTTGCCGGCACCCCGCCCGCCGCGGGAGGACTCGTCAAGGACGACCTGTCGCAACGGCGCGTGTTGTCGACTTACGCAACCGTCCCTCCGCTCGGCTGGCTCGTTTTCGTCGAGCTGCCGATCAGCGAAGCCTATGCGCCGATCTACGCCTCCATCGGGCGCTCGACGTTCTTGCTGGTCGCCATGCTCGCATTCGCCGTTCTGGCGGCGTTCCTGCTCAGCCGGCGCATGACCGTCCCCATCCAGATGCTGACGCAGGGCGCAAAACGGATCGGCAGCGGCGATCTCTCCTTACGGCTTGCCATCAGGACCAATGACGAGCTGGAGGCGCTCGGCGACCAGTTCAACGTGATGGCCGCGCATTTGCGCGATTCCTACGCGACGCTGGAGCGCAAAGTTGCAGAACGCACGGCCGAGCTCGAAAAGGCCCGCGATCATGCGCTCGCCGAGCACGATGCCGCCGAGCGCGCGCGCAACGCCGCCGTAGAGGCCAACGAGACCAAGTCGCGCTTCCTGGCCGTCGTCAGCCATGAGCTGCGCACACCGCTCAACGGCGTCATGGGCGTGTTGCAACTGCTCGACGACGGCAGCCTGAACGAGGCGCAGCGGCGACACCTCGCGACTGCGGCCGGATCCGGCGAAACCCTGATCGCATTGGTCGATGCGATCCTGGAGTATGCGCGGCTGGAAGCGAGCACGGAAGCACTTGAGACCCGCGATTTCCGCCTCGATCAGCTCATCCAGACGGCCGCTGAGCTGATGCGTCCGCAGGCGGTGGCGAAGGGGCTGGCATTCGAGCTGTCTTGCGATGCGAGCCTCAATGCGCATGTGCATGGCGATCCGGTGCGGCTCAATCGCGTGCTGCTCAATCTCATCGGCAACGCCGTCAAGTTCACCGCGAAGGGCAGCATCACGCTCAAGGCCGCGCTCGCGCAGCAGCAGGATGCCCTGCTGCTGCGCGCGTCTGTCGCCGATACCGGCATCGGCATCGCATCCGCCATGCACGAGCGGATCTTCGAGGATTTCGTGCAGGCCGACGACAGCATTGCACGACGCTTCGGTGGCACCGGGCTAGGACTTGCGATCGCCCGCCGCCTGACGCGGTTGATGGGCGGGGACGTGACGGTGGAGAGCACGCCAGGCTCCGGGAGCGTGTTCCACCTCGCCGTCCCGCTCGGACTTGTCGAGTCAGCGACCTCACAGGGTGTTCCACGCGCGCCGTCGCGCGCGCTGCGCGTGCTGCTGGTCGACGACGATCCCGTCAATTGCGAGATCGGCGAAGCCATGCTCGGGCGGCTCGGGCATCATGCCGTGATTGCCACAGACGGCGCGTCCGCGGTCGAGCGGGCCCGCGAGGCGGCGTTCGACGTCATCCTGATGGACCTGCACATGCCCGACATGGACGGCGTGGAGGCCGCGGCGCGCATCCGCCAGCTTCGATTGCAGCAGACACCGCGCATCATTGCGGTGACCGCGGATGTGTCGCGGAATGCGCGCGAGCGCCTCGCCGGTGCCGGGATCAACAAGATCGTCGGCAAGCCGATCCTGATCAAGAACCTGTGCGACGCGCTCGAAGACGATCCGCAAGAGGGATCGGAGACAGCCCGGCTGGCCGCGGGCACGCTGATCGACGAGCGCTTCCTGAGCGATCAAAAAGAGCTGCTGGGCGCACAGCAGATCGCCAAGCTCTGCGAGCTGCTCGAGGAGACGAGTGAGACGCTCGCTACCGACATCGCCAGAGCCGCAGCCGCAGATGATCGCGCGCAGCTTGCGAAATGCGCGCACCGGCTTGGCAGCGCCGCCAGCGCGCTTGGCCTCGTTCGCCTGTTCGAAGCCTGCAACGCGATCGAGCTTGCGGCCGCATCGATGTCGATTGTGGAGTGCCGGACCGCAGGCCGTGAGCTGGACACGCTCCGGCAGGCATCCCTGCACGCGCTGGCCGGTCTGATCGGCCCCGAAAGAGAGCGCACCAGCGCCGGAGCTCCAGCGGTCCAAAAAGAGGCCCGCCAACCGGGGCGGGCAGGATTTTTAAGGGAGGAAGCGCCCTGACAAGGGAGCGCTATGCAATCTCTGCGATTCGATTGGAAACGGTAAGATCGTATAACTACTGTCATCTGCGTCTGCCTTGCTGCTAGCGGGCCGGCCGCAGGACCATCGCGACTGCCACGCAGGCCGGATCGGTTCCGCGGGCTCAACAGGGGATTTTCATGAGTTTTTCCAGCGTGTTCGCGCGCATCGTCGCGCTGATCGGCGGAGCTGCGCTCGTCTGGCGGCGGATGTCGGAGACCCAACCACAACCGGCCTGGGGCGGCGCGCCACAGATTCCGGAAGCCAAGCCGCAAGGCGCCATCCCGACGCTGAAGATGCCGACCGCGCGGGGCTGGCGCGATGGCGAGAAGCCGGTCGCCGCGCCCGGACTGAAGGTCAACGCATACGCGAGCGGGCTCGACCACCCGCGCTGGATCAACGTGATGCCGAATGGCGACGTGCTGATCGCCGAGGCAACGCAGATCGCGGGCGCGCCGAGGAGCGTGTTTCACTATGCGATGCAGGCGACGATGCGGCGCGCCGCAGCGCTCGGCGTCAGCGCCAACCGCATCACGCGGCTGCGTGATGCGGACGGCGACGGCGTTGCCGAGCAGCGCGGAACGTTCATGGAAGGACTGAGCCAGCCGTTCGGCATGGCGCTCATCGGCGACACCTTCTATGTCGGTAACACCGACGGCGTGGTCGCGTTTCCCTATGTCGCGGGCGCGGAAAGCATCAAGGCCTCGGGACGCAAGCTCATCACATTCAAACCAGACGGACACTGGACGCGCAGCCTGCTGCCGAGCGCGGACGGCAAGAAGCTCTATGCCGGCGTCGGCTCGCTCAGCAACATCGCCGAGATGGGCATGGAGGTCGAGGAGGGCCGCGCCGCCGTGTATGAGCTCGATCTCGTGAACGGCACGAGCCGCATCTTCGCCGGGGGCCTACGCAATCCCGTCGGCCTCGCCTTCGAGCCGAACACCGGCATGCTGTGGACCGTCGTCAACGAGCGTGACGGGCTCGGCGACGAGACCCCGCCCGATTACCTGACGTCAGTGCGCGACGGTGGCTTCTACGGCTGGCCTTACTGCTATTGGGGCCAGACGGTCGATGATCGCGTGCCGCAGGATGCGGCGATGGTCGCAAAATCGCTCACGCCGGACTATGCGCTCGGCGGGCACACGGCCTCGCTCGGCCTGTGCTGGATGCCGGCCGGCACCCTGCCCGGTTTTCCCGACGGCATGGTCATCGGCCAGCACGGCTCCTGGAACCGCTCGACGCTGAGCGGCTACAAGGTGGTGTTCGTGCCGTTCGAGAACGGCAAACCTTCTGGTCCCGCGCGCGACATCCTGTCGGGATTCCTCGCACCCGACGAGAAGGAGTCCTATGGCCGGCCGGTCGGCGTCGCGCTCGGGCCTGACGGCTCGCTGCTGGTGGCCGACGACGTCGGCAACGTCATCTGGCGCGTGACGGGCGCGTAAGCGCGCTCACGTCCCCACGCTGAGCGTGGCGCGCTGCTTGCGCAACAGGGCGATCACGGACAATGCCGTGATCATGCCGGTCTTCGGGTTCTCCGAGGGGATGTTCTCGATTCCCATCGAGAAGCGCGCGGAATCCGCCTCCACCTCGATGCGGTGCACGTTGCGAGTCACGCTCGGATCGGCCCAGATCTCGACCATGGTGCGATCGGGGCCGATGCCCGCCAGCGACAGCGCGACCGCGACGTTGAGATTGGCCGGAAAGCCCTTGGCCGCCTCGCGCGCCGTGCCCGCGAACAGTCTGAGCGGCTCGCGCAAATTGTCGATGTCGATGCCGTTCCGCACGATGAACGGCGCGCCCTTCAATCCGTCGATCGGCTTGCGCGTGACCATCTTGACCGAATGAATGGTGCCGACGGCTGCCGCGTTGACCGCATCGAGCCCGATCAGCGCACCGGTCGGCACGATGATGCGGCCGCGATTTGCCTTGGCGAGATCGATGAGGTCGGAATTGTCCAGGAGCGCGCCGACGCTGACGACCACCGCCGCCTTGCCTCGCCTCACCACCGGCTCGACGATGCTGCGCAACAGATGGCTCGGAGCGCACTCGACGACGATGTCGGCGGCCTCGGCGAGCTGCTCGATCGGCAGGATGGCCGGCGGCTGGCGCAGGCTGCTCAGAAACGCGCGGTGCTTGTCGGGGTCGCGTGCTGCAATCGCCGACAGGACGAGCCCCTCGATGCCGCGATCGAGCTCGACGGCGATCTTCGTGCCGATCGAGCCCAATCCAGCGATCGCAACCCGCACGTCCTGCTGCTGATGATCGGCCATGCGCAACACCTCTCTGCCGCGCCTTTCATAGCCCGGCAGCCTCATGCGCGCAAAGTCGCTTCAAGCGGCCTCGGCTCACTGCTCGAAGGTACGCACGCCGTGAATGCCGGCATCGGTGCGGATCATCCGCCCCTTCTTGCCGTCGGACGTGACGAAGATATCCCAATGCGCGGTGCCGCCGGGCTGGCCGTCCATGATCAGGGCGCCGGTACAATCGGCGTTGATGGTGTACGTGCCCTGAAGCGTTTCGCGCACCAGGCTGTTGGTCTGGCGGATCGAAGTTTGCTTGCCCGAGAACCTGCCACTGCCGTCGAAATTGAAGACACCGTAGTGCACGTTGGTGCCCTGTCCGTCGAAGACGTAGGCGCCCTGCAGCTTATCCACCGCGCATCCGGCAGCGGCGTAGGTGGGAGAGATCGAAGCGCACGCCAGGATCAGGCCGCCGACCGCGCCTGCCAACATTCGATTGAACTGCATGTTTGCCCCACTGCTCAGATGTTGAGAGCGCAAGCACACGCGCAAATTGAGGCGCAAAAAGGGAGACCACTCGAAGCCCGCAGATTTGCGGACAACGCAGCGCAGTGCGCGTGTCAGTTACGCCCCGACAGCGCGCGCAGGCGCGCGTAGGCCGGTCGCGCGAGGCAGCCGTCGAGCCACCGCGCCAGATGCGGACAGGCCGACAGATCGAGCCGGGAAATCCTGCCCCAGGCAAGGATGGAGGCGACGTTGAGGTCGGCAACCGTGAAGCCGTCGCCAGCGAGATGGCCGCGTGCGGCAAGCGCCTTGTCGAGGATGCCGAGCGGCTTTTTCAACAGGAGTTCGGATCGCGTGGCATGCGAGGGGTCGCGGCAAAAGTCCGGTAACAGCGCGCGATGCATCAACAGATCGAGCAGCAGGCCATCCAGCTCCAGCATCGCCCAGATGCTCCACTGCGAGGCAAGGCCGGTGACCTCCGGCCCGCAATGCATGGGCCCACCATACTTCTGTGCAAGATAGAGATTGATCGCCATGGATTCCCACAGCACGAGATCGCCGTCGACAAGCGTCGGTATCAACGCGTTCGGATTGAGACGGAGATAGTCCGGCGTTTGCAGATCAGCGGGACTGGTGCTCCTTTCGACCAGTTCGTAGGGCTCTCCGATCTCCTCGAGCATCCAAAGGCAGCGCGTCGCGCGCGATCGCAGATTTCCGTAGAGCTGAAGCATCGTGGCCTCCACTGGCGGATGGAACGCGTCTTGAATAACGGATCGACCATATCCGAGATCGCACGAAAGGCGTATGCTCCTCCCGCACCTGTTCGGCCGAACAGTTATCGCAGCGGGAGGACCTCAATGCCCGAGAGCGTGATGTTTCACGATGGAAATCGGCAGTTGCAGGACCAGTTCGACAGCCGGCGGATTTCCGACCGGCTGGAGGAGAAGTTGACGCGGACAGAATTTTCCGACGACGACAGGCTGTTCATCGGCAGCCTGCCCTATTTCTTTCTGGCGACAGCGGATGCGAAAGGGCAGCCGGATTGCTCGTTCAAGGGCGGGCCTCCCGGCTTCGTGCGCGTGACCGGGTCGTCGGAGATCGCCTTTCCGGACTATGACGGCAACGGTATGTTCAAGAGCCTCGGCAACATCGTCGTCAACGCGAACGTCGGCCTGCTCTTCATCGCCATGCACGACAAGCCGCGGCGCCTGCGCGTCAATGGCACGGCGAAGGTGAGCGATCGCGATCCGCTTCTGGCCGAGACCGTCGGCGCGCAGCTCATCGTGCGCGTCACCGCGCGCGCGATCTTCCCGAACTGTCCGCGCTACATTCCGACGATGCAGCTCACCGGGCCATCGATCTACACGCCGCAGGCCGGGTGCGACGCTCCGGAGCCGAAGTGGAAGGGATTTGCGGACTTCAGCGATGTCGTCCATCCGCGTCAGCCGACGTTCAAGGGCTGATGACGGGCGATGATGGCCGGGACAAGCCCGGCCATGAAGATCACATCAACGTCGGTGTGCGAGCGCTACTCCCACGACCAGGCCGAGAAATCGTTCTCGAACTGCGGGACTTCCTTCCAGACACCCTTCAGCTTCTTGCTGGTAACGGTGACCCATTGCGGCTGGAACAGGAAGCCGGCAACCGCATCGGTTGCCAGCATGCGCTGCGCATCGCCGAGCAATTTTGCGCGACCGGCCTCGTCCGGCGTCGTCACGATCTGCTTGTAGAGCGCGTTAAAGGCCTCGTTGTTGTAGCCGAGATAGTAGTCGGGCTCGGTCAGCTTCACGAGATCGAACGGCTCGACATGGGAGACGATCGTGAGATCATAGTTGTGCGGCCCGTTCGGCGCGAACACCTGGGACAGCCACTGCGCCCACTCGACGTTCTCGATCTTGGCGGTGATGCCGACCTTGGCGAGCTGGGCCGCGAGGATCTCGCCGCCCTGCCGCGCGTAAGGCGGCGGCGGCAGCTTCAGGCTGATTTCGAGCGGCGCGGTGACGCCGGCTTCCGCCAGCAGCTTCTTCGCCTTCTCGGGGTCGTGAGGATTGACGCCGGTGGTGTCGACATAGCCGAGCGAACCCGGCGTGTAGAAGCTGCCGATCGGCGTGCCGTAACCTTCGACCGAGCCGTCGATCATCGCCTTACGATCGATCGCGGCGAGGATGGCGCGGCGCACCCGCACGTCGTCGAGCGGTTTCTTCTTCTCGTTGATGGCGACGATGGTCTTGGCCTTGGAGCCACCGACCAGCACGGTGAAGCGCGGATCGGACTTGAACTGAGCGACGCCGCGAGTCGTGACGCGCGGAAACGCGTCGACGTCACCGGACAGCAGGGCAGCAATCTGCGCCGCGGGATCGCCGATGAAGCGGATCGTCACCTTGGAGAGCTTGATCGCCGGGGCATTGCGATAGTCCGCCCATTTGTTGAGCGTGATCGAGGAGCCCTTGACCCAGGCGCCGAGCTGGTACGGCCCGGTGCCGACCGGCTGGGTCACGTTGGTCGCCGCGCTCTTCGGCTCGACGATCGAGGCGCTCGCCTGCCCGAGCAGGAACGGCAAGTTGGGCTCGGAATATTTCGCCGCGAGCACGACCGTGTCGGCGTCCGGCGCGTCAACCTTCTCGAAGCTCTGGAACAGGCTCTTGTCCTTGTTGGTGCTGTTCGAGGCCGCGTTGCGTTCGAACGAGAACTTCACCGCCGCGGAATCGAATGGCTCGCCGTTCTGAAACTTCACGCCCTTGCGCAACTTGAACGTATAGGTCTTCAGGTCGGGCGACGCCGTCCAGCTCTCGGCGAGCAGCGGCGACACCGAGCCGTCCTCGTTGATCTTGGTCAGCGTCTCATAGATGTTGTAGAGCGTGACTTCGGCAATCGCCGCCGCGGCTGCGTTGGTGGGATCAAGTCCCGGCGGCTCCAGCGTCATGCCCATGACGACGCTGTCCTTCTTGCCCTGCGCCAGAGCCGGCAGCGACGCCGCGGCGAACGCGGCAGCTAGTGCGACGATGGTGAATCTCTTGAACATATTTTCTCTCCCCGGCCGGTAACCCGATCAATCCATGCCAATCCGCAGCCTGACGCTAACCGACCTCCGCGGTCACGGCCGGCAGCGCCATCACCTGTTCCGCCTTGTGGCAGGCCGCAAGATGCGTCTCTCCGACCCTGCGTAGCGCAGGGGCGGCCTCGCGGCAATGCTGGTCGGCGAGCGGACAGCGGGAAATATAGGGGCATCCGGTCGCAGCTGATGATTGCGAGGCGATCGCCTGCGCGCCGCGGCGGCGGCGCACACGCCCGGCGCGCGCGCGCGGCACGGCATCCAGCAGCGCGCGCGTATAGGGATGGGCGCAATGTTCGAACAGGTCCTCCGGCCGGCCCTGCTCGACGATCCGGCCGAGATACATCACTGCGACCTCGTCGCAGAGATAGTCCACGACCGCGAGATCATGGCTGATCAGGATGTAGCTCAGGCCGAACTGCTCCTGGAGGTCCTGCATCAGGTTCAGGACCTGCGCCTGTACGGAGACGTCGAGCGCGGAGACCGGCTCGTCGGCGACGATCAGCTTCGGCTGGGTAATCAACGCGCGCGCAATCGCGATGCGCTGGCGCTGGCCGCCGGAGAATTCGTGCGGATATTTGTCCATGTCCGCATCGCGCAGGCCGACCTGCCGCAGCACCGCTGAGACCCGCGCGCGCAGCGTCGCACGATCGGTCCGCTCCAGTGCGGTGAGCGGCTCGGCGACGATGCGCGCGATCGTCTGGCGCGGATCGAGCGATCCGTACGGATCCTGGAACACCATCTGAAAATCGCGCCGCGCGCGGCGGAGCTCATCTGCGGGCAATTGATTGAGGTCGCGGCCGAGCAGCTCTACCCGCCCCGACGTCGGCCGCTCGAGCGCCATCACCACGCGGGCAAAGGTCGACTTGCCCGAGCCGGATTCGCCGACCACGCCGAGACTTTTCCCCGCCTCGATCCGCACGCTCACGCCGTTGAGCGCCAGCACCTGGCCGGGCGGCCGGAATAGGCTTTCGCGCGGCAGCGTGTAGCGCTGCACAAGGTCGTTCACGTGGAGAAGCGGCTGTGAGGTGGCGGTCATGCGGACACCGCCCCTACGCGATCAGCCATCGATACGTCCGTCCTGATGCAGCGCACGCCATGGCCGGGGCCGACGTCCACCACCGGCGGAGGCGCCGCGCGACAACGATCGATCACCAGCGGACAACGATCGGCGAAGGTACAGCCGGACGGCAGATCGGCAAGCTCGGGCACCGTGCCGGTGATGGTCTTCAGCCGCGTTCCCTTCCGCGCGCCGAGCTGCGGCCGGGCGCGGAACAGGCCTTGCGTGTAGGGATGACCCATGCGCCTGAACACCTCGTCGGTCGGTCCGCTCTCGACCACGGTGCCGCCATACATCACCATCATGCGCCCGACGTTCTCGGCGATGACGCCGAGATCGTGCGAGATCAGGATCATGGACATGCCCCGCTCCTCGACGAGATCGGCAATGAGATCGAGGATCTGCCCCTGGATGGTGACGTCGAGCGCGGTGGTCGGCTCGTCGGCAATCAACAGATCGGGCTCGCAGGCGAGCGCCATGGCGATGGTGACGCGCTGGCGCTGCCCGCCGGAGAACTGGTGCGGATAGGCATCGACGCGCTTTCCCGCGTCCGGAAGCCCGACGCGGTCGAGCAAGGCGATCGCCTCGGCGCGTGCCTGCGCCGCCGAATAATTCTTGTGGCGCCGGAGCGGCTCGGCGACCTGATGCCCGATCGTGTGCATGGGATTGAGGGCGGTCATCGGCTCCTGGAAGATCATGCTGATGCGGTTGCCGCGCAGCTTGCAGTAATCCGCGTCCGAAAGCTTGACGAGTTCGCGGCCATCGAGGCGGGTGCTGCCGGTGACCACCGCGCTATCAGGCAACAGGCCCATCAGCGCGAGCGCGGTGACCGACTTGCCGCAGCCGGATTCGCCGACCAGCCCCAGCGTCTCGCCGCGCCTGAGAGAAAAGCTGATGCCGCGCACGGCCTGCGCCGGGCCACGGCTCGTGTTGAGACGGACGCCGAGATTGTCGACGTCGATCAGCGGCGCGTTTGCGGGATTGCCCATCGTCACCGCTCCCGCGCCAGACGGGGATCGAGCAGATCGCGCAATCCGTCGCCGAGGATATTGAGGCCAAGGACGGCGACCGCGATCGCCGCGCCCGGATAGACCGCAAGCATCGGCGACTGGAACAGCAGCGTCTGCGCGTCGTTCAGCATGCGACCCCAGGACGGCTGCGGCGGCTGCGTACCGAGCCCGAGATAGGACAGCGCAGCTTCGGCCAGGATCGCGAGCGCGAACTGGATCGTCGCCTGTACGATCAGGATCGACAGGATGTTCGGCAGCACGTGCTCGATGGTGATGCGAAAAGCCCCCTTCCCCGACGCGCGCGCCGCCAGCACGAACTCGCGCGCCCAGATCGCGTTGGCCGAGCCGCGGGTGACGCGAACGAAGACCGGGATCTGGAAGATGCCGATCGCGGTGATCGAGGTCAGCATGCCGGGACCGACCACCGCGGCGAGCATGATCGCCGACAGCACGGCCGGAAACGCGAAGGTAAAATCGCTCATGCGCATGATGAGCTCTTCCGTCCAGCCTTTGCGCGCGGCGGCGATCAGTCCGAGGCAGACACCGAAAGTCAGCCCGATTCCGACCGCGATGATGCCGACCAGGATGGTCGAGCGCGCACCGACCAGCAGCAGCGAGACGATATCGCGGCCGAAGGAGTCGGTGCCGAGCCAGTGCGAGAACGACGGCGGCTTGAGCTTCGAGGCGATGTCGATTTCGTAAGCCGACCAGGGCGTCCACACCAGCGAGAGCAGCGCCGAACCGATCACCAGGAGAACCAACGCGCCGCCCAGCACGAAACTGCGATGGCGGAACGCGCGGCGCCAGAAGCCGGTCGCGGGCCGCGAGGGAGCTGAAGTCGTCGGCAGGCCGACGGCAGCGGTCAGTGGATCGCTCACAGGTCGTGAACCTTGATGCGGGGATCGATGAAGGCATAGAGCACATCGACCACGAAATTGACGATGACGACCATGGCAGCCAGCAGCATCACGCAGTTGCGCACCACGATCAGGTCGCGATTGGCGATCGACTGGAAGATCAGCCGGCCGAGGCCGGGCAGATAAAAGACGTTCTCGATCACGATGGTGCCGGCGAGCAGATTGGCGAATTGCAGGCCCATCACGGTCATCACGGGGATCATCGCGTTGCGCAGCACGTGGCTCCAGAGCACCTCGCGCTTGCCGAGCCCCTTGGCGCGCGCGGTGCGGACGAAATCCTCGCGCAGGACTTCCAGCACCGCCGAGCGCGTGACGCGGGCCAGGATCGCGGCCTGCACCACGGCGAGCGAGATCGCCGGCAGCAGCAGCGATTTGACGCCGGGCCAGATGCCGTCGTCCCAGCCGGCAAAGCCGCCGGCCGAGAGCCATTGCAGCTTCACCGAGAACAGCAGGATCAGCAGAATAGCGAACCAGAAGTTCGGCAGCGCGATGCCGACCTGGGTCAGCGACATCACGCCGACATCGCCGAGCCTGTTGTGGTTGGCGGCGGTGTAGATGCCGGCGGCGAGCGCGAGCGTCACCGTGATCAGCATGGACATGATCGCGAGCGGAATGGTCAGCACCAGCCGCTCCCCGATCAGGCCGGCGACGGGCGTGCCGTAGACATAGCTGTTGCCGAGGTCGCCCACCGCCATGCCCTTGACCCATTGCAGGTAGCGCACGGTGAGCGGTTGATCGAGGCCGAGCTTGATGGTCAGCGCCCGCACCGCATCCGGCGAAGCATCGGCGCCCATCAGCATCTGCGCGGCGTTGCCAGGAAGCGCGTCCAGCACCAGGAAAATGATCAGGGATGCGCCGACCAGCGTCGCCAGCAAGGTCACAAGCCGCCTTAGGACAAATACGCTCATGCGCTCTCAGGTTCAGGCTCGGGAATTCAAGGCTTCCCCCGGCACGATCAACATGTCCCGGCGCCGGACGCAAGTGCCTTGGTGCAAGTGTCTTGGTGCATGTGTCCCACCTCAGCCGGGCCGGCGGGACAAAAGATCGTGCGAGGCCTCGAACAGCGCGCTCACGCGCAACAGCTCGGCATCGTCGCGGAAGCGGCCCACGAGTTGAAGGCCGATCGGCAGCCCGTCCCGGCCGAACCCACAAGGCAGGCTGATCGCGGGGTGACCGGTCATGTTGAACAGCATGGTCCAGGGGAACCAATGCGGCCGGACGCTGTCAAAACTCCGGCCGTCGATCTCGATGGTACCGAACAGGTCCTGGTCGATCGGCAATGCCGTCCGGGTCAGGGTCGGCATCGCCAGCAAATGGCCCCGCGTGAGCAGCGATTGCACACGGCGGAATAACGCCGTGCGCGCGAACATCGCCTCCTGGTAGTCGACGCCGCTCACCTTCGTCGCGAGCGCGAGTTGCTTGAGGAACGCTTCGCTCAACTCGTCCTTGTGGTCGGCCGCGAGCTTGGAGAAACGCGTCCGCCAGACGGTGTGGTTGATCGCGCGCCAGATCGGCTCGATGTCGAACCCCTCGCCGGAGAACTCCTCGAGCTCCGCGCCGAGACCCGCCAGCTGGTCGAGGCCTGACTTGAAGGCATTGGCGACATCGGCCGAGACAGGTCGTCCGGGCGGCGACAGGCAGTACATGATCCTCTGCCCGCGCAGATCGCCGAGCTGCGCGGCCGTACCAATGAAATCGGGCGCGGGAAGACCGATCGACCAGGGATCGCAGGCATCCTCCCCGGCCATGGCCTGCATCATCAAAACGGTGTCCGCGACGGTCCGCGTGGTCGGCGTGACATAGGTCTGGTTGCCGAAGGCATCCTGCACCTGGCTGTGCGGAATGACGCCATTGCTCTGCTTCAGGCCGACGACGCCGTTGCAGGCCGCGGGAATCCGGGTAGAGCCGCCGCCATCGGTTGCGATCGCCAGCGGCGCGATGCCGCTAGCAACCGCCACCGCCGCGCCGCCGCTGGAGCCGCCAGAGGAGCGCTCGGCACTCCAGGCGTTGCGAGTGCGGCCGAACAGCGGCGAGTCGGTCAGACATTTCGAGCCGAATTCCGGCGTCGTGGTCTTGCCGATCAGGATCGCGCCGTGGGCGCGCAGCCGCGCCACCGCCACGGCGTCCTCCTCCGGCACATTGTCCTTGTAGGGAACGGCGCCGAAGGTGGTCTTCACGCCCTTGGTGTTGACGATGTCCTTGACGGTAACGGGAATGCCGTGAAGCAGGCCAATCGGGTCGCCCGCCATCACCTTGCGCTCCGCCTCGCGCGCCTCGACAAGCGCCTCGTCGGCGCACAGGGTGATGAAACAGTTCAGCTTCGGCTGCAATGCTTCGGCGCGGGCGAGCACAGCCTTGACGATCTCGACCGGCGAGGCCTGCTTGCGGGCAATGAGGTCGCGCAGATCAACCGCGGACAGCAGGCAAAGGTCGCCGTTCATTATCAAACCATGCTCCGGAAAGCCGGCCCGCGTTGGCCGATGGCATTGACAGCGAGAATGGCACCCATGTTAACTCGCCGTCCAATACGATTTTGACGGCCAACCCATACGTTTTCAGTATGCCTATGGATCTTCGCCGGCTCCGCTACTTCGTGGCGGTGGCCGAAGAGCGCAGTGTCGGCAAGGCCGCGGAGAGGTTGCGGATGGCGCAGCCACCGCTCTCGGTCCAGATTCGCAAGCTCGAGGCCGAAATCGGCACGCCTCTGTTCCATCGCGGCACGCGCGGCATGGATCTGACCGAGGCGGGGCTCGCGCTGTTGTCGCGGGCAAGCGAAGCCCTTGCGCTCGCCGCCGAGGGCGTCGAGGCCGCGCGCGCCGTGGCGGCCGGACGGCGCGGTCGCCTCGCGGTCGGATACATGTTCGTTCTTGCGAATGCAGTCCTGCCGCGACTCGTTCCGGAATTGCGCCGGTCGCTGCCGGGGGTCGATCTCGACTTCGTCGAATTGAGTGCATCGACGCGCGAGAGCATGCTGCTCGACCGGACCGTCGCCGCCGCCCTGAGCATGCCCGCGATCCGCCATCCGGAAATTCAGGCAAGCCAGATCGGCAGCCAGCGGCTGATGCTTGCGGTTCCGGCGCGTTCGCCGCTCGCTCGGCTTGCGACCGTGCCGGTGACGAGATTGCAGGGGCGACCACTCATCGCGCTGCCGCGGCCGGATGAAGAGCCGACCTCCTCTGCGGTCGCGGCGCTCTTGCGACGGCACCAGGTGGTGATGCCGATCGCGAGCCGGGTCGAAACCGTGCACTCCGCGCTCAGCCTCGTTCTGGCCGGCGAAGGCGTTGCGATCCTGCCGGCCTGCGCGCAGCTTGCTTCGCCGCGCGGCATCGTCTTCAGGCCATTCCTCGACGCCGCCGATGCCATCGAGATCGCAGTCTGCTGGCGGCGGGATTCGCTGAGCCCGCTCATCCAAAGCTTTCTCAAATGCGCCGAGAAGGCGGTCGCGCGGATCTGACGCGCGAAGAGCTACCAGCGCCAGTCGATCTCGCTCAGGCGCGGCGGATCGGCGCCGGGCCGAGTGCAGGTGAAGCCGGCGCAATTGGCCGCGAAGGACAGCGCGCGGCGCAGCTCATCGGCGCCGATGTCCGCGAGTTGCTGCCGACGCAAGCGCGCCTGCTTGTGCAGGGCGAACAGCAGCGCCGCTTGAAAGCTGTCGCCAGCGCCGATCGTGTCCGCGACCGTCACCTTGGGCGCGGCGACATCGATCTTCCCCGCCGTCTTGTGCCAGGCGACGGCGCCGTCGATGCCACGGGTAATGACGACGAGGCTCACGCCTTGCCCAAGCAACGTATCGGCCCTCTGCTGGTACGGCTCGTCACGATAGAGATAGGTGAAATCGACGTCGGACATGCGGACGATATCGGCGTTCGCAGCGAATTCGGCCATGCGCGCGGCATAGGACGGCTTGTCCTTGACGAGGTTGGGCCGGCAGTTCGGATCGAACGAGATGGTGGAAGACGCCCGCGCGTCTGCAATCAGCGCCCCGGTCTCGGCCGCACCGGTGTCGTTGACCAGCGTCGTCGAGCCGACATGGAGCGCTTCGATGGTCTCGAACGGAATGGACCCGCGCCGATAGGTCCAGTTCCGCGTCGCGGTCTCGGCGTCGTAGAAGGCGTAGTGCGACTCGCCGGCAACGATGCGCACGAAAGCGAGCGTTGTCTGATGATCGCTGCGCGCGGCGTAGCGGAGATCGACGTCGGAGGCTTCGGCATGCGCCGCGATCATCTGCCCGAACATGTCGGTCGAGAGGCCGCCGACGAAACCGGTCGGCGCGCCCAGCCGCGCCATGCCGATCGCGACGTTGAGACAGGAGCCGCCGACCGCAGGCATCACGGCCTCGCGGCCGTCGGCTGCGCGCGTCGGCACGAAATCGATCAACGCATCGCCACAACTGAGCAGCATCACCCGTACCCTTATCCCGCCCTTATCCCGGCAGCGTCAGCTCGAAGCCGGCCATAGCTTCGCGGCTGCCGCAGTCGACCTCGCGCAGCATCTTATAGGCCTTTCGCTTGCGGCTGTGAAACTCGGCCATGCCGGGCGCTGTAGGCTCGCTGAGGCGGCCGAGCGCCGACATTTTGGCCATGGTCTCGCCGATCGAGGCGAAGGCGCCGCCGGCGACCGCGCCAAGCATGGCGGCACCGAGCAGCACCGGCTCCCTGGTCTGCGGCAGCGCGACGGTCAGCCCCGTTGTATCCGCCATGATCTGCCGCACCAGCGGGCTGCGGCTCGCCCCACCGCCCATGATCATGATGCTGGAGTGAACACCGTGCGCGGCAAAGGCCTCGTTCACCTCGGCAAGACCATAGGCAAGGCCGCAGAGCCCGGCGACGAACAGGCGCTCCATCGCGCCGATGTCGGTATCGAGATCGAGGCCCGCGATCACCGCGCGCGTATCGGGATCGGCGTAGGGCGAGCGGTTGCCGATGAACTCCGGAAGAACGTGGATATCGCGTGCCAGCAGCGCGGCACGACTCACATCGCCCGCGCGCGCGATGATGCGCTTCTCCAGGAAGTCGATGATATCAAGCCCGTCCTTGCGTGCGGCCGTGCTTGCCTCGGCATATCCCGCATGGGACCTGAGAAGGTGGTCGATTGCAGCTCCCGCAGCCGACTGCCCGCCCTCGTTCAGCCAGAAATTCGGCACCATGCCGGAGTAATAGGGCCCCCACACGCCGGGAACGAAGCACGGCTCCGTGGTCGTCGCCATGATGCAGGCGGATGTCCCCATGATGTAGGCGAGGCGGTCGCAGACATCGGCGGTGCCGCCCGAGGCATCCCGTCCGCCGATCGCGCCGATGCCGCCGGCGTGGGCATCGATCAACGACGCGCCGACCGGGGTTCCGGCACTCAATCCCAGATCAGACGCCGCCGTCCGGGTCAGGCCCGTCCCGAGCCGCGTCCCGGGCGCGACGATCTCGGTGCCGATGCGGGCGTATTTCTCGGCGACGAAGTCCGACAGCCCGATGCGCTGGAAGAACGGCGCACTCCAGCCGCCGCCATCATGCGCCAGGTAGTTCCATTTGCAGGTCACCGTGCAGGTCGAGCGCTGGAGCGAGCCGGTCGCGCGCCAGGTCAGATAGTCCGCAAGGTCGAAAAAATGGCCGGCGGCATCAAAACTCTGGCGCAGATGCCGCTTCAGCCATAGCAGCTTCGGCATCTCCATCTCGGGTGAGATCGAGCCGCCGACATAGCGCAGCACATCGTCCTGCGTGTCATTGATCAGACGCGCCTCGGTCGTAGCGCGGTGGTCCATCCAGACGATGACATTGCGCTGGCTGTCGCCGGAGCCACTGACCGTGACCGGCTCGCCGTCCTTGCCGAGCACGACCAGCGAGCAGGTGGCATCGAACCCGATGCCCTTCACGGAGTCGGGCGCGATGGCGGCCTCAGCCATGGCCGCGCGGACGGATTTGGAGCAAGCGTCCCAGATGTCCGACGACGATTGCTCGACGATATCGCCGGCCTCGTGCCAGATCCTGATCGGATGCCGCGCGGTCGCCAGCAGATTCCCGGCCTCGTCAAAAACCCCTGCCCGCGTGCTGGTCGTCCCGACATCGACACCGATATACGCCTGCGGCATTGTCGCTCCCGTCAATTTTGACGAGGAGCCTACCAGCAAGTGTAACCGCCATCCACTAGCACGATGCTGCCCGTCATCAGGCTCGCGGCCTCGGAGCTCAGAAACAGCACGACCGAGGCGATCTCCTCCACCTGCCCCATCCGCGCCATCGGAGTTCCACCGATCCAGGCGTCATACATTCTGGGATTGCTTTTCACGAAGGCGTTCAACGGCGTTTCGATATAGGTCGGCGCGACCGCGTTGACGCGGATGCCGCGCGCCCCCCATTCCGCGGCAAGCGATTTTGTCAGATGATGCACCGCGGCCTTGGAGGCGTTGTAGAAGGACTGCTCCTGCGGCTTGTTGACGATGAAGCCCGACATCGAGCCGACGTTGACGATGGTTCCCGCTTTTGCCTTCAGCATGTGCTTGCCGAATTCGCGGCAACACCAGAAGGTCCCATTGAGATTGACGTCGATGACGTTGAGCCAGTGCTCGTCGGTGACGGTCTCCGCCGGGGTCTCGCTGCGGGCAATGCCGGCATTGTTGACGAGGATATCGACCTTGCCGTGACGGGCGACGAGATCGTTCGCCACGTCGGCGACGCGCCTGGTGTCGGTCACGTCCATGACGACGGTCTCGGTATCGTAGCCCTTGGCCTTGAGGCCGGTTTGAGCGGCCTGGGCAACCTTGCCGTCACGGTCGGCAATGATCACCTTCGCGCCGGCTTCCGCCAGCGCCTCTGCGCAGGCGAGCCCGATGCCCTGCCCGCCGCCGGTAATGATCGCGGTCTTGCCGTTCAGCTTGAATTTTTCCAGGTACATGTTGCTCTTCCCGTTTCTTGTTCGCCCAGCTTGTCAGCCCCGGATCGCGTTGCCGCTCTCGTTGAAGCGGTGAATGCGCGCAGGTTCGGGCACCAGCGACACGCGGTCGCCGGCATGCAGGCTCAACTCGCCGATATAGCGGGCGGTGAGCATGCCGAGCTGGCCGGCGTCGACATAGAGAAAAGTGTCGCTGCCGAGATGCTCGGCGACCGCAATCGTGCCCGGCCAGCCGCCTCCACCGTCGCGCTCGATCTTCAAATGCTCGGGCCGCACGCCGATGGTGAACGCGCCGCGCTGAAGGGCAGACTCGCCGGTGACGAAGTTCATTTTTGGCGAGCCGATGAAGCCCGCGACGAACAGGTTGGCGGGCTTCTCATAGAGATCGAGCGGCGAGCCATATTGCTCGATTTTTCCGCCATTGAGCACCACGATCTTGTCGGCCATCGTCATGGCCTCGACCTGGTCATGGGTGACGTAGATCGCGGTGGTGCCGAGCTGCTTCTGAAGCCGCGTCACCTCGATCCGCATCTGCACGCGCAGCGCGGCGTCGAGGTTCGACAGCGGCTCGTCGAACAGGAACGCCTTGGGTTCGCGCACGATCGCGCGCCCGATCGCGACGCGCTGGCGCTGGCCGCCGGACAGCTCGCGCGGCTTACGCTCGAGATAGGGCGTGAGGTTCAGGGTCGCGGCCGCCGCTTCGACCTTGCGGTTGATCTCGTCCTTTGCGAGGCCCGCCATCTTGAGTCCAAAGCCGATATTGCCGCGCACGCTCATATGCGGGTACAGCGCGTAGGACTGGAACACCATGGACAGACCGCGCTTGGCGGGCGGAACCGCGACGACGTTCTTGCCGTCGATCAGGATCCGTCCATCCGTCACGTCTTCGAGCCCGGCGATCAACCGCAAGAGCGTGGTCTTGCCGCAGCCGGATGGACCGACGAACACCACGAAGGAACCGTCCGCGATATCGAGGTCGGCGCCCTTGATAATGTGCACGGGCCCGAAGGCTTTCTGCACGCCTTGAAGTGTGATTTGACCCATGATGCGACAGCCCTTTCGCTACTTGACCGCGCCAAAGGTGAGCCCGCGCACGAGCTGCTTCTGGCTGAACCAACCGAGGACGAGAATAGGCGCGATTGCCAGCGTCGAGGCGGCCGACAATTTTGCCCAAAACAATCCCTCGGGACTCGAATAGGAAGCGATGAACACCGTCAGCGGCGCCGCCTCTGATGTCGACAGGTTGAGCGTCCAGAACGCCTCGTTCCAGGCGAGGATAAGGTTGAGCAGCAAGGTCGACGCCAGGCCAGGGATTGCCATTGGCGTCAACACATAGACGAGCTCGCGGCCGACGGTGGCGCCGTCCATGCGCGCCGCTTCCAGGATGTCGCGCGGAATCTCCTTGAAATAGGTGAAGAGCATCCAGATCACGATCGGCAAATTGCCGAGGCACAGGATGAAGATGAGGCCGATGCGTGAATCGAGCAGGCCGACGTTCTTGTAGATCAGGTAAATCGGCACGAGCACGCCAACCGGCGGCATCATCTTGGTCGAGAGCATCCAGAGCAGGATGTCCTTGGTGCGCTTTGTGGGCGAGAACGCCATCGACCACGCGGCCGGAATGGCGATCAGCAGCGCGATCAACGTCGAGCCGCCGGCGATGATGATCGAGTTCAGCGCATGGTGGAGGTAGTCGCTGCGCTCCTGCACCGTCGCGTAATTTTCGAGAGTCCAGTGGAAGAACAGGAATGAAGGCGGAATGGCGAAGGCCTCCAGCTCGGTCTTGAAGCTTGCGAGCACCATCCAGAGGATCGGGAAGAAGATCAGGAAACCGCAAAGCCAGGCGCCTGCCGTAGAGACCGCGACCCGCTGCGTCGTTGCGATGCGTGCCATGGTCTAAGCCTCCAGATTGCGGCCGACGATGCGAACGAGGAAGAAGGCGACGATGTTGGCGATCACCACCGCGACGAGGCCGCCGGCCGAGGCGCTGCCGACGTCGAACTGGATCAGCGCCTGCGAGTAGATCAGGAAGGCTATGTTGGTCGTCTGGAGGCCGGGTCCGCCGCCGGTGGTGACGAAGATCTCGGCAAACACCGTGAGCAAAAAGATGGTCTCGATCAGGACCACCACCGTGATCGGCCGCGCGAGATGCGGCAGCGTGATGTAGATGAAGGTCGAAACCCCGCTCGCGCCATCCATCTCGGCGGCTTCCTTCTGCTCCTCGTCGAGCGATTGCAGCGCGGTCAGGAGGATCAGGGTCGCGAACGGCAGCCACTGCCAGGCGACGATCAGGATGATGGCGAACATCGGCATGTCGTTGAACCAGTCGATCGGCGTCAGCCCGAACACTTTTGCGAGCCAGGCAAACAATCCGGAAACCGGATGCATCAGCAGGTTCTTCCAGACCAGCGCACTCACCGTCGGCATCACGAAGAACGGCGCGATCACCATCAGCCGCACGATGTTGCGACCGACCACGGGCTGATCGAGCAGGAGCGCCAGGGGAATGCCGAGCAAAATGGTCAGCACCAGCACCGAGCCGACCAGCACCAGCGTGTTCTGGAGCGAGGCCAGAAAGGCCGGATCGGTGAGAAAGTAGCGGAAGTTTTCCAGGCCGACGAACGCTTCGGAGCCGGGATCGAGCAGGCTGTAATGCAGCGTCGAGAAATAGAGCGTCAGCGCGAGCGGGACGATCATCCAGATGAACAGCAGCCCGACGGCCGGGGCCAGGAGCGACCGCGCAAGATACTGGGTCTGCCGGGTTGCCATTGTCAGCTTCTCCTCTTCCGGGAAGAAGGCGGCCATCCATCCCAAGAGGTGGATGGCCGGAGGTTAGGCTCTCAGGAGGGTGAGCCTTGGTCTTACTTGATATAGCCGGCGCGCTTCATCTCGCGCTCGGTCGTGGATTGCGCCGCCGAAAGCGCGGCATCGACGGTGGTCGATCCGGACAATGCGGCGGAGAACTGCTGCCCCACCTGCGTGCCGAGCCCCTGGAACTCGGGGATCGCGGCGTATTGCACGCCGACATAAGGCACCGGCTTCACGGTCGGCTTGTTCGGGTCCGCCGCATCGATCGAGGCCAGCGTCAGCTTCGCAAACGGCGCGACCTTCAGGTAATCAGGATTCTGGTAGAGCGAGGTCCGCGTGCCCGGCGGCACGTTGGCCCAGCCCTCCTTGGAAGCCACGAGCTTGGTGTAGTCCTTGCTCGTCGCCCAGGCGATGAACTTCTCGGCAGCGTCCGTCTTCTTCGAGCCGGCCGGGATCGCCAGACTCCAGGCCCACAGCCAGTTTGCGTTCTTGCCGAGCCCGGTGTTCGGCGCCAGCGCAAAGCCGACCTTGTCGGCGACCTTCGATTCCTTCGGATTGGAGACCATGGACGCCGCAACCGTCGCGTCGATCCACATCGCGCACTTGCCGGCGTTGAACAGCGCCAGGTTCTCGTTGAAGCCGTTCGAGCTCGCGCCGGGAGGGCCGGCTTCCTTCATGAGATTGACATAGGTCGTCAGCGTCGTCTTCCATTCCGGCGAGTTGAACTGCGGCTCCCACTTCTCGTCGAACCAGCGCGCGCCGTAGGAGTTCGACATGGCGGTCAGGAACGCCATGTTTTCGCCCCAGCCGGCCTTGCCGCGCAGGCAGATGCCGTAGACGCCGGCATTCTTGTCGGTGAGCTTCTTGGCCGCATCGATCACGAAATCCCAGGTCGGGCTTTCCGGCATCTTCAGGCCGGCCTTTTCGAACAGATCGGTGCGGTACATCATCATCGAGCTCTCGCCGTAGAACGGCGCGGCGTAGAGCTTGCCGTCGACGGAGACCGCATCCTTGATTTTCGGCAAGAGGTCGGCGACGTCGTAGTCGGCGCCGAGATTCGCGAGCGGCACCAGCCAGCCCTTCTTGGCCCAGATCGGCACCTCGTAGGTGCCGATGGTGAGGACGTCGAACTGCCCGCCCTTGGTGGCGATGTCGGTGGTGACGCGCTGGCGCAGCACGTTCTCCTCGAGCGTCACCCACTTCACGTTGATGTCCGGGTTCTTCGCGGTGAATTCGCTGGTCAGTCCCTGCATGCGGATCATGTCACTGTTGTTGACGGTGGCGATCGTCAGGGTCGTTTCGGCCATCGAGGGAACGGAAAACAGCAGTGCAAACACGCCGCAGACGGCGCCTAGGACTTTTTTCACGGTGACCTCCCTTAACTCGCGTTTTGAGCATATGCCCACGCGTTGGGCGTATGTTCAACTCAGGCCGGCGCTTTGTCAAGCAGGCGCGCGCGCCCTCCCCTCAATTCCGGGTGGTGCAGTGCAAGAGAGATGGTGGTGGAGATGCGCCGCGACGCCGCGGCTTCAGCGCTCGAGGATCGCGCGGGCGGTCGCTTCGTCCGTGATCAAGCCGTTGATCAGGCGGCCGTTCAGCGCGGCCGAGATCGCCGACACTTTTGCCGCGCCGACCGCAGCGCCGATCGTCGTGGTCTTGACCGGCACCTCAGGCGGGATGCTGGTGAGGCGCTTGTTGGTGCCGCCCTTGAGCAGGCGGCCCTTGGCGTCATAGGCCCAGCCGGTGATCTCGCCGATGGCGCCGAGCCGCATCATCTCGAACAACTCGTCGCGGGTGACGAAGCCATCAACGTGGACCTGCGCTTTCTGGTCCATCTGGCCGATGCCGACGAGCCGCAGGTCGGCTTTGGTTGCGATCGCCTTCACCTTCGCGATCGGCTCGATCCGGCCCATCTTGTTGCGCTCGTCCTCCGAAGACATCAGGAACGGCAGCGGCATCGGATAATGCCGCGCGCCGGTGCGGTCGGCCAGGCGCCCGACGGTGTCGTAGAAGCTCGCCGAACCATCGGCGGAGATGTTGCCGACCAGCGAGACGATCTGGTGATTCGGTCGCTCGATCGGGGTGACGCGCTCGACCGCCGCGCGCACCGCGCGCCCCGTCCCGAGCGCGACGATGACGGGGGTCTCCGAACGCAGCGTCGAGTCCAGGAGGTTGGCGCAGCGCTCGGCGATCCCTGCGGTCGCCTGCGGCGCCGCCGGGTCTGTCGGCACCACCTCGCAATGGGCAAGCTCGAAGCGCGCCTTCAGCCGCGAGGCCAGTTCCATGCAGGCGGCAATGGGATGTTCGAGGCGAAAGGTGATCAGGCGCTCGGCCAGGCACAACGAGACTAGTCGCTGCGCCGAGGCGCGCGAGACCTGGAGCATTCTGGCGATCTCGTCCTGCGTGTGACCGGCAATGAAGTAGAGCCAGCCGGCGCGCGCGGCATCGTCGAGTCTGGATTTTTCGTTCTCCACCGCCATGGCCGGCGTCACGCGTCCTTCCAGAAATCGTCCATTTGCGCGAAGACCCGATCGGCTCCGGCGGCGGTCAATATAGCGCGGCCGTCGCGGGCGCGATAATGGCTGCCGCCGACAAATCCCCAGACCGTCATGCCGGCCGCCTTGGCCGCCTGCACGCCGCTGACGCTGTCCTCGATGACCAGCGCACGCGCCGGATCGGTGCGCATCTTCTCCGCGGCATAAAGGAAGAGATCGGGCGCCGGCTTGCCGTGTCGCACCATCTGCGCCGTGTACAGCCGGTCGCCGAAATGCGGCTTGAGACCGGTGACTTCGAGGGAAAGCGAGACGCGATCGATGTCGCTCGACGAGGCGACGCAAAACGGCCTGTTCAACTCCGATACCAACGCGCCGATCCCGGGGATCGGCCGCAATGCACTTGCGAAGGTGCTCAGCACCCTCGACTTGAAGCGAGGCAAGAAGCTTTCCGGCACGACCTGTCCGAGATCCCGATAATGCTGCTCGATCGCCTTCGTGCTGCGCCCGAGGAACAGCTCGAGCGCCTGCTCCGCACTGAGCACGATGCCGAATTCGGACAGCACTTCCGACAGGCAGCGACAGCTCAGGAGCTCGCTGTCGACCAGCACGCCGTCGCAGTCGAAGATGATCAGATCGGGCCTGGTAGCGTCCATCGTGACATTCGATCATATACTCACGCGCTGAGCAATAGCTCACCGTGCGGCGTTGCGCCCGAGGCAGGAAACGGTGGCTGGGGGAGTGCATGCGAGGAACGTCAGCGACGAAGCCATGAGGGGAGCAAGGTGGGAGACCCACATTGCGTAAGACGCATGTCACTTGCAGGCGCGGGTGGGCACCGCCCGACGACAGATGATGGGAAGCCCCCGCCCCTCAAATCCGGATTCGTCACAGTTTTGTTTTTTGCGGCGCCACCGAATTCGCGGCAGCGAGCGCTGCCCTGCGATCATGAATCAGATTCTCGAGACGATGGGCCGCAACATTCAGGGTGGCAGCATCCAGAGCTTGTTCATCGTCGTCCGTCCTGGCGCGTTGCGCGCGCAAGACCTCGTCGATCTGATTTTCGATCTCCAGCAATTCCGAGGCGTTTCCGACGTGCCGTATCCGTTGCCCCAACGCATAAAGCGTGTCGAGCGCCGGCTCGCTCGGCTTCAGCTCGCCGGATCGGAGAAACCGCCAGGCCGCCGCGAGCACTGTGACAAGCGCGCCAAGCGCCATTGGTGCGAGAAAGATGGCGTTGCTCCACTTGTCCAGGAACGTGAGCTGATTGCCATTGTAAAACTCCGCCGCTCCGGCATGGACGGGAAGAAAGGCGCCGGCATCGGTGTCCGGCGCCTTGAACTGCGCAAGAATTGGCAATTCGGCCAGAAGGTCCCTGCGAGCGGTCGTAATGGCTTGCGTGAAGCCGGCAATCATATCGTTGTCGAGGCTCTTCTTGCCGACCAGATAGAAGGCGGTCTGAAGCGTGGTCACATCGTCTTCGGGAACGGGAGGGGATCCGCGCAACGTGCCCTTGGGGATGTCGAAGCTCTCGTAGGCTCGTTCCTTCTCGGCAATTGCTCCTGCGCTCTCGATCGGAATCAGAACCGGGGCGGTCTTCGCGTTCTGAGGGAACAGCCCTCGCACCAGCGACAGGTATTTGTCGCTCAGCGGCATCACGAACAGGACGGCACGTATCTCCTTGGTTTCGAGCGCCCGGCGGACCTGATCGAGCGCAACGCCCTTGAACGCAACGTTGGCGCGGTCAAGGTCATATGTCCTTCTCAAGACGTCGACGAGTTTCTGATTGGTGTCGCTACCGACCACCCCCACCGTGGTGCGCTTCAGGCCCGCCATGTCGGTGATCGCGGAGCCCGGAGGCGCAACGAGCATCGCCACCGCCTGGGCCAGGACCACAATGGCCTGCGCATGCGAGAGGTCGCCGACATCGCCGCGAACGACGGCAAGGTCCGTCTTGCCGGAGGAGAACGCTGCCGCGGATTCGATCAGGCCGCTGGTCTCCACCACCTTGAGCCGCACCGGCGCGTTATTGACGACAAGTCTACTCGCCAACGCCGATACGATTTTTGGCGCGTCGCCGTCCAGCGACCCGACCGCGATCGATAGGGTCACCGGCCGGACGTACCAGCGGTACGCGATGAGGCTTGCAGCGGCGGCGAGGATAACCAGGCCCGCGACGACCGCGATGCGCAGCCAGATTGGAAGCTTGATCGTACCCTTGCCCAATCTCGACACGTCCTCGATGTTGAAGGTGACCATTCACTAAGGGACGACCGAGCGCCGTCTTGCGACACGAGCAGAGGCGGCTCTTTGAGCCGCCCCTTGTCGTCGCCATACGGGTTTCCTACTGACAGACGTGCATCAGGCCGTCATCGCCTTTGATCAGGCTGCCTGGATCACAGACGATTCCATAGCGCGCCTTGTAGCCAGCCCATCCGTTGACGCCGTACCAGGGACCGTTCGCGGGATAGGCCCTTTGCAGGTAGAACGGACTGGTCTGGATGGCGCCGCCGCCATAATAGGCATTGGCCGCCAAAGCCCCGCTACCGACGTAGGGCCGGCCGCCATAGTAACCGGTACCACCCCAGCCCCAAGGCTGGGTGGCGGCGACGGTTGCCGTGCCAGCCGCGCTTGCAAGGCCGGCGTAGTTGACCGCCATCGGGCCTGCAATGCCAGCCGAGTCGTACTGGTACGCGGCCCGCCGGTTTTGCCGGCGTGCAACACCCGCAACGCTCACTGGAGTGAGCGGACGACCGACTCGCGCCTGAGCACTGTCGATCGATAGCGAGACGCCGCGTTGCTCAGTCCAGCTGAAGGAGAGCAATGTCGCGCACGCGAAGGTCGAGGTCGCTATTGCAATTTTTTTCAAACTCATCTGGTTCATGGATTGGCTCCACGGTTTCCTGCCCGTCGGAAACGATGTGCCCTCGCGATCGGTGCGCGCCTTGCGCTAGATCAACGTTTCCTCACGCGAGTTTTCTTGCCCCCAATCGGGCCAGCAGCACTGACGCACCGGCCTCTTGCGGCTTTCCCGGGCCTTAATGTGCCACCTGCCGGTAGATCGCCGGCAGTGCCGCAGGCAGCCGGCGGATATTGCCGACGATCGCGTAGCCGCCACGCCCGAACAGGGTCGGAAAATAGGATTGCGCCGTCGCGTCGACCGTGACGCCGAACACGGCAATGCCGAGCCGGCGCGCCTCCTGCACGGATTTACGGGTGTCCTCGATCGCAAAGCGCCCCTCATAGTGATCGACATCGTTCGGCTTGCCGTCGGTCAGAACGAGCAGCAGCTTCTTGCGCTGCGGCTGGCGGGCGAGCCCGGCCGCTGCATGGCGCACCGCCGCGCCAATGCGGGTGTAGTAGCCAGGCTTCAGCGCCCCGATCCGGCGCTCCACTGCCCCACTCATCGGCTCGCCGAAGGCCTTGATCGTCTCGAGCCGCACCCAGGAGCGCCGGCGCGAGGTGAAGGTCAAAATGCTGTGGTGATCACCGCAGGCCGAAAGTCCATGCGCGAGTACCAGAAGCGCCTCCTTCTCGACGTCGAGCACGCGGTGACCATCAACCCACGCGTCCGTCGACAGCGAGACGTCGACCAGCAGCGTGACGGCGAGATCATGGCCCTGCGGCCGCATCGCCAAATGGACGCGGTCGAGCGCGCCGCTGCCGGCGCGAAGGTCGCAACGCGCGCGCACCAGCGCGTCGAGATCGAGGTCGTGCCCATCGGCTTGCGCGCGCATCAATTCGTGGCGCGGCCGCAACACCTCGAACCGGCGCCGCACCTGGCGGATGTGGCAGCGCATGGTCTCATCCGGCGCCCAGCTCTCGCCGATCTCGGACGCCGCAGCGGCAAGGACGCGGCAATGATCGGGCAGATAAGTTCCGCTACGATAATCCCACTCGGGATAGGTGAGGTCCGCGTTCAGCCGCGATGCGTCGAGGGCTTCCGGCGGCAGGTCGAGATCGAATTTGAGCCGGGTTGCGGGCTTGCCGCTGCGGCGGCTGAGCGTGATTTCTTCGAGATCGTCAGCCGCCTTCTGTGCGTCCTCATCCTCGCTGTCATCGGCGGGGCGATCGACATTGACCATCTCGGCCATTGCGAGGATCTTTTCGAAGCGGTTGAGCACGAAGGGATCTCGGCGGCTCGCATCCTCGTCGCGCTCGCGTACGGCGAAGCGCTTGCGATCGTCCGCTGGCGCAGGTTCTGCGCCCTGCGCGTGCTCATCGTCGCTTGCGCCCGCGGTCGAGAGCTCGCGCGCCCAGCAATCGCCCCATAGAGGGCACGGCAGAATGGAGCGATATCCCGGTGGCGCCTTTGTCGGCAGCGCGCCCGTGCCGGCCATGGCCTTCCACAGTTCGCCTGAAGGTGGCTTGCGCGCGCCGAGCAAGGCGAGCACGATCTCTTCCATTTCCCGTTCGATGCGCGGCAGTGGCCGGCGCGGACGCGCCAGCGCCGTTGCCGCGGCGAGCTTCGCGTAGTCATCAGCCAATCCGGGAAACTGCGTGAGCACCCACACCGCCGTCTCGCTGGCCCGTCGCAGCGTCAAGAGATCGCGCCGCAGCGGATCAACCTCGTCGATCGCCTCGATCGGCGCGGTCGCGAACCAGGCGGCGAGCCATCGATAGAGCGACACATTCAGCGCGCGGTCCTCGAAAATCGCGATGCTATCAGGCAGAAAGATGGTAGCGGCATCACGCCCCGGCTGCTCGAGGCGCTCATCGCCGAGCCCGATGCGCTGACGCCAGCCGAGCCTGTGGCCGGAGCGGCGCGCGCCGGCGCTCGCGATCTGCACGCCGGCTTCGCCACCGAGCGCGCGGAACATCACGGCGATCCGCGGGCGAACCTCGGCCAGCGAAACCGCATGCTCGGCATGGACCGGATAGCTCGCGGTGCCGCCAACCAGGCGATGCCAGGCACGGCCGACCGTCTCTTCCAGCTCGAGGAAGTCGAGCATCGGCCTCCCCTCACCCGATCACGGCGCGCGCGACGTCGAGCAGCGCCGCCTTGACGTCGGTATCATCGGTCAGCGGTTCGATCATACCCGCCAGCACGGCGTCGGCGATCGAGGCCCCGGCCGCAATCAGTGTCGCGCAATAGACGACCAGCCGGGTCGAGACGCCCTCCTCCAGGTCGTGGCCCTTCAGTGCCCTCAGGCGAGCGGCAAGCTGAACCAGCGGCCGCACGCGATCGGGCGCAAGCCCGCTTTCGACGGAGACCACTGCGATCTCCTGCTCCGCCGGCAGGAAGCCGAACTCGATCGCGACGAAGCGCTGCCGCGTCGACGGCTTCAGCGCTTTCAAGAGGGTCTGGTAGCCGGGGTTGTAGGACACCACCAGCATGAAGCTCGCGGGCGCGACAAGCTCTTCACCGGTGCGCTCGAGCGGCAGGATACGGCGGTCGTCGGTGAGCGGATGCAGGACCACGGTGACGTCCTTGCGCGCTTCCACCACCTCGTCGAGATAACAGATGCCGCCTTCCCTTACGGCCCGGGTCAGCGGACCGTCGGTCCACACGGTGTCACCGCCCCTGAGCAGATAACGGCCGGTGAGATCGGCAGCAGTCAGATCGTCATGGCAGGCGACGGTGTGAAGCGGCAATCCGAGCCGTGCCGCCATGTGGGCGACGTAGCGTGTCTTGCCGCAGCCGGTCGGACCTTTGAGGAGAACCGGCAGGCGATGACGCCAGGCGTGCTCGAACAACGCGCATTCGTTGCCGCTTGCGACATAGGCCGGAAGCTCGGGCGCGGGCGCTGGGACGGCATGGAGTGCGGGTTTCATGATGTCTCTCCGGTATTTCCCTGGAAGGGGCGGCCGCGACTGGCGCGGCCGCCATAAGCCTATTCGGCGGGTTGCAGTGCACCGGGGATGACCGCCTGCTTCTCGCGCCCGGGCACCAGCACGGCCCAGACGAACATCACCGCGGAGATCACCACGAACACACCGGAGCCGAGCCGGATCCAGTAGAAGAACGCAAGCTGGTCCTGCACGTCCATGTAGCTCTGGCCGAGCACGCGCTGGAGATGGACCTGGATCACGCCGGCAAAGGTCAGCGCAAAGGTCATCACCATCATGGCCGTGCACATGATCCAGAAGCTTGTCATGCTGAGCCACTGGTTATACGGCGCGCGCTCCTTCAGCTGCGGGATGGCGTAGGCCATCATCGCCAGATTCAGCATCACATAGGCGCCGAAGAAGGCGAGATGCCCATGCGCCGCGGTCACCTGGGTGCCGTGGGTGTAGTAGTTCACCGAGGACAGCGTGTGCAGGAAGCCCCAGACGCCCGCACCAAGGAATGCCATCACCGAGCAGCCAACCGACCACAACAGCGCGGCGCGGTTCGGATGCTTGCGTCCGGCTTTCCAGGTCATCTGCACCGTGAAGATCACCATGGTGAAGAAAGGCGCGACTTCCAGCGTTGAGAACAGCGAGCCGATCCACTGCCAGTAACCGGGGGCGCCGATCCAGTAGAAGTGGTGGCCGGTGCCGAGGATGCCGGAGAACAAGGCCAGGCCGATGATAACGTAAAGCCACTTCTCGACGACCTCGCGATCGATGCCGTTGAGCTTGATCATGAGGAAGGCAAGCACCGAAGCCATGATCAGCTCCCACACGCCCTCGACCCAGAGGTGGACGATGTACCACCAGTACATCTTGTCGACCGCAAGATTGGCCGGGTTGTAGAAGGCGAACAGGAAGAAGATCGCAACGCCCCACAGGCCGAACAGCAGAATGTTGGTGACCGTGGTCTTGCGTCCCTTCAGTGCCGTCATCGTCACGTTGAACAGGAACATCAGGCAGACGACGACGATGCCGACCTTGATGATGAAAGGCTGCTCGAGGAATTCGCGGCCTTCGTGATAGTGGAAGAGATAGCCGACCACCGCGATGCCGGCGGCACAGAAGAACATCCAGAACTGGATTTTTGCGAGTATCGGGCTGAACAGCTCGGTCTCGGTTTCCTCGGGCAGGAGATAGTAGGTCGCGCCCATGAAGCCGATCAGCGACCACACGATCAGCGCATTGGTGTGAATCATCCTGACGATGTTGAACGGCAGGACAACGGACAGGGTGTTGGGAAGGACATAGATGGTTCCGGCGACGAGGCCGAACGTGACCTGCGCCAGGAACAGCGTCAGCGCGCCGTAGAAATACAGCATCGCGACTTTCTGGGTCTGATATTTCATCTCAGGCTCTCTGTCTTGAGGGATTGTTGAGCGCTCAACCGGCCTTGTTCGGCGGCCAATCCTGGCGCTTGATGGTGCTCACCCATTGCAGGAAGTCGGCGAGATCGTTGAGCTCCTGGTCGGTGAGGTTGAACTGCGGCATCTGCCGGCGGCCCGGCGCGCCGGACGGCTGCGACTGCATCCAGGCTTTCAGCGTCTCGCGGGCACTGGCGGGATCTTCCTTGCCGCCCCAGCGGTCCCAGACATTGCCGACCTCAGGAGCGAAATAGGCGCCCTCGCCCAGCAGAGTGTGGCAGTTGATGCAGGAGTTCTTCTCCCAGACGTGCTTGCCGCGGGCGACCGACGACGTCAGCGTGGCTGCGTCCGTCGAGCTCGTGATCATGTAGTAGTGGCTGTGCGCCGTCAGCCCCAAGAAGATGGCGAAGAAAAAGGCCGATCCGCCGTAGAAGACGTTTCGGGCGGCCGACTTGGTTAGGCGTTCAGCCATTGCCAATCCTTTCCGGTTTTAAGTCCTGTCGAGAAAAGCGGTGACGATATTTTGCCGATTGGGCGCCGGAGCTCTTTGTTGCGGCGCAATGAGCGCGACGATGCGCAACGATCAGACCAGGGCGACGGCCGCGGAAGCGAGCCAGGCGAACAGCACGAGGATGACGATCCAGGCGTTCATCAGGCCGCGCCACAGCGCCGGCGCGGCGCGCAAATCGAGATAGTCGAGCACGATCCGGCGGCCCTTGACTGCGGCCAGGGCGAGCAACACGGCGTTGGCAAAGAGTGCGCGCGGCACGAGCCAGGGCACCAGCACGGTTGCGATCGCAAGGGCGATCAGCACGGCCCAAGTCACATTGAGTCGATTCACGTCGAGACGGTTCATCACCGCACCAGGTAGACGATGGGGAACATGACGATCCAGACCAGGTCGACCATGTGCCAGAATGCCGTTCCTGTCTCGACGCTCGCAGCTTCCGCACGCCGGCAGACCACGGCGAGGATCACGATGCCGAGGCCGACATGCAGGAGGTGAAAGCCGGTCAGGAGGAAATACAGCGTGAAGAACGGGCTGGTCTCGAGACCGTTGCCGTGGCCGATCTCCTGCGCATACTCCATCAGCTTAATCGCAATGAAGACGCCGCCAAGTGCCATGGCACCGAGCAGCCAACGGCGCGCGATCCGCCTCGTCCCGTTCCGCGCCGCCAGCGTGCCGCGCGCGGCCGCCCAGCCGCTGGTCACCAGGACCACGGTGTTCATGCCAGCAAGCCCCGAATCGAGCGCCGCCTGCCCGGAGGCGAACAGCGCTGGCTGCACGAGCTGGGCGATTGCGAAGGCGCCCGGGAACAGCCCGAAGGCAGCGAGCTCGCTGAAAATCAGCACCCAGATCATGGGATCGCCGGGTAGATCCTCGAGGATGCCCCAGCCACTTCCCTGCTGCTCGTAGTCCGTCGCCGACATCTGGTCTCCGCAAGGCGCGATGCCGGGATGCAATATCGCGCAGGAGCGCATCGCAATTTGTCGGCGGACAAACCGGAGGCAGCTTTCGTGCCGTTTGCGCCGTCGCAACCTCCGTGACGGCGGCAGTCGGTAGAGTGACCGTCGAGGTTCCATCATTTTCGCGAAGGCCAACCATGAGCGAGGCGCAACTTGGTCTGATGACCGCAACCCCCATCATCATCCTGTTCGCCGCAGCGCTCCGGCGGATGGGCGTGCTGTCGACGGCGGCGACCGTATCCGCGGTATGTCTGTCGGTCGCGATCGCGGTGGTGCTGTTCACGACGCAGTAGAGCGTCGGTTCCTCATCCGGAGGGGGACAGACCGCACGGGCGCCGGTCTCCACTGCCACCGGATGGTGCCACTCATCCTCCTTGGCTTAGCGCCGCAGGGCGCTAATATTCGTCATCGCTCGCTACCCGATGAGTCCGCCATGCCTCAGATCATCAATCTTGGCGCATTGCAGCTGACGTTTCTGCAGAGCAAGGACGACACCGGCGGCAGTCTCGATCTGTTCGAGATGACGCTCCAGCCCAACGCGCGCATGCCGATCCCTCACTATCACGATCGCTGGGACGAAACGATCTACGGCCTGAGCGGCATCTCGACCTGGCGGATCGATGGAAAAGACACCGACGTGGCGCCGGGCGAGACCGTGTTCATCAGGCGCGGCGTCGTGCATGGCTTCATCAATCGTTCGGCCCGACCGGCGACCTGCCTGTGTATCCTCAGCCCAGGTGTACTTGGCCCGCAATACTTCAAGGAAATGGCCGCCCTGCTCTCGGCCGGCACGCCCGATCCGGCAAGAATGAAGGAAACGATGCTGCGCTACGGGTTGGTTCCGGTGCTGCCATCCTGACGCAAGAGCGCGGCCCATCCTGCTCGGCGAGGACGAGACAGGTCCCCGCAATCGCCCGTGCTTGATCTCCAGCAACGGCTCTGTTTGGATGAATTCCGTTCGGCACTTCAATTTCGAATAATCTGATTTTTTGGAATCGAAATGTCGTTTGCTGCGTTGTTGATTGCCTTTGCCTCGACCACTCAGTGGGAACCGCCTCGGGGCTGCCGCACACGTGAAAACGCCCATGCCGACGCGCGCTGCGTTGACTCAAGCGCACTTTCATGGATGCTAGCCACCGTCGTTCCTGGGTTGCTCGTTCACCAAGAGGCATCGTGACCGCTCACCGCACCGGCATTGGGAATCGGCTTCTGGCGGCGCTGCCGCCCGAGGATTTGGCCTTGCTCGCGCCCCACTTCCAGAAGGTCTCGTTCGAACCCGATGCCATCCTGGTGCGGTCGGGCGACGAACTCGACCCGGTTTATTTTCCCCACAGCGGCGCGATCGCCTTCATGCTCGAGATGCCGGACGGGCAAACGGTCGCAACCACGTTGATGGGACGGGAAGGTGCTTTGGCCTCGTTCTCCGTACTCGGTCCGTCGCATTCATCCGTCACAGCGACTGCACGCCTGGCCGGCACGGCATCGCTGATATCAGCGGCGAAGTTCCGGGCTGCCTACGCGCGGAGCGCAGCGATCAGGCATGTCGTGCAGGTCCACGCCCGCGCGCTGTTGTTGCAGCTCCAGCACGTGGCCGCCTGCAACGCGCTGCATCGGGTGGACGGCCGCATGGCGCGATGGCTACTGCAACTGCACGACCGCGTTCCCGATGATCATCTTCCCGTGACGCAGGAGGCGCTTGCGCAATTGCTTGGGGTGCGGCGGACGACCGTGACTCTGACCATGAGCAAGCTTCGCGCTGCGGGCGCCATCCCGTCCGACCGGCGCGGCTTCGTAGAGATCCACCGGGCGCGGCTGGAGAGGGCCGCATGCGACTGCTATGGGCTCATGCAGCGCAAGATCGATCAGATGTATTGCCAGGAATTGTCGGCGCCGCAGCCTGCCCTTGCCCCTTTCCGGGAAGGCTCCGTTGTCGCCTTCGACGAAGCGGGTCCTGAATCCAGAGCCGCTTCGCGCGAGAGAAAGTGAAGCCCGTCCTCGATCCGATCAGCCTAACATAGCCAACAATGTCGCACGAGCATTGCCCGTTGGTGTGCCCACGACATTGCGCAAACAGACCAAGATGTAGGGTGGGCAAAGCGAAGCGTGCCCACCTCTTCTGCGCAACGTAGAGAGAAGACGGTGGGCACGGCGCTCGCGCGCCTTTGCCCACCCTACGCCACCGTCGAATTGGCTACCGCCGCTGGTTGTACACGTCGATGCAGACCGCGCCGAGCAGCACCAGGCCCTTGATGACCTGCTGGTAATCGATGCCGATGCCGAGGATGGACATGCCATTGTTCATCACGCCCATGATCATGGCGCCGACCACGGCACCACCGACGCGCCCCACGCCACCATAGGCCGACGCGCCGCCGATGAAGCAGGCGGCGATGACGTCGAGCTCGAAGCCAAGGCCCGCCTTCGGCGTTGCGGTGTTGAGCCGCGCGGCGAAGACGAGGCCGGCGAGTGCGGCCAGCACGCCCATGTTGACGAAGGTGAAGAAGGTCAGCCCCTCGGTCTTGATGCCTGAAAGCTTTGCCGCCTTGGCATTGCCGCCGACCGCGTAGATCTGCCGCCCGATCACGGTGCGCCGGGTTACGAAGCCATAGAGCGCGATCAGCGCGCTCATGATCACCAGCACGTTCGGCAGGCCGCGATAGGTCGCGATCAGATAGGTGAAGTAGAGCACCGCACAGGCCAGCACGACGTTCTTTCCGAGGAAGAACGCGTAAGGCTCGACCTCGATGCCGTGCGACTGCTCGCGCGAACGGTTCTTCGCGGCAGCATAGACCAGTCCGAGGGCCAACACGGCGCCGATCAACATCGAGGTCGGGTGCAGCGTGCCGGCCTCAGGCAGGAACTCCGGAATGAAGCCCGAGGACAATTTCTGGAACGTCGACGGGAACGGTCCGAGCGACTGGCCCTGCAACACCGCGAGCGCCAGGCCCTTGAACACGAGCATGCCGGCCAACGTCACGATGAAGGACGGGATCTTGAAATAGGCCACCCAATAGCCCTGCGCGGCACCGATCGCCGCGCCCAGCAGCAGGCAGGCGATGAAGGCGACCGTGTAGTCGACCTTGTAGCTCACCATCAGCAGCGCGGCCACGGCGCCGACGAACCCCGCGACCGAGCCGACCGACAGATCGATATGCCCGGTGACGATCACGAGCAGCATGCCCAGCGCCATGATGACGATGTAGCTGTTCTGCAGCACGAGATTGGTGAGATTGAGCGGCTGCAGCAGCGTGCCGCCGGTCATGGCCTGGAAGAACAGCATGATCGCGACCAGCGACATCAGCATGCCGTAGTTGCGTAAGTTGTTCTTGATGAAGCCCGTGTGCCGGCGCTCTTCAGGCAGCGAAACCGTCTTGTCGGTCATGGCTGCATTCCTCCCATCTCCGCGGCCACAGGCACGCCGTTCCCATTGTTTCTCTCATTGCGCATGATAGCGCGCATGATCTTCTCCTGCGTCGCCTCATGGCCCGCGAACTCGCCGACGAAAGCGCCGTCGTTCATGACGCAGATGCGGTCGCAGATGCCGAGCAGCTCCGGCATCTCCGACGAGATCACCACGACGCCCCGGCCGGCCTCCGCCAGCTCGTTGATGATACAATAAATCTCATATTTGGCACCGACGTCGATACCCCTCGTCGGCTCGTCCAGGATCAAAACCTTGGGGTCGGTCATCAGCCATTTCGACAGCACGACCTTCTGCTGGTTGCCGCCCGAGAGCTGGCCGGTCTCCTGGTAGACGTCGGAGCAGCGGATGCGCATCCGGTTGCGGTAGTCGCTTGCCACTTTCAGCTCGGCAATGTCGTCGATGACCTTGCCGGGGGCCACTTGGTCGAGGCTGGCCAGCGTAATATTCTTGCGGACGTCGTCGGCCAGGATCAGCCCGAGCTGCTTGCGGTCCTCGGTGACATAGGCAAGGCCGGCATCGATCGCCGCCGCCACGCTCGGCAGGACGATCTCGTTACCCTCGAGGCTGATGCGGCCCGTGATATTGGTGCCCCAGGAGCGGCCGAACAGGCTCATGGCGAACTCGGTGCGCCCCGCCCCCATCAGCCCGGCGATCCCGACGACCTCGCCGCGCTTTACGCCGAAATTGACGTTCTTGATGACCTGCCGCTCGGGATGGATCGGGTGATAGACCGACCAGTTCTCGACCTTGAGAACCGGCTCCCCGATCTTGGCGGTGCGCTCGGGAAAGCGGTGGGCAAGATCGCGGTTGACCATGCTGCGGATGATGCGGTCCTCCTGGACCTGCTCGGTCCGGCAGTCGATGCCATCAACGGTGCGTCCGTCGCGCAGCACCGTGATGTGGTCGGCGACCTTGGCAACCTCGTTCAGCTTGTGGGAGATCAGGACCGAGCCGATGCCCTGCTCGCGAAATTTCATCAGGCGCTCGAGCAGAGCGGCGCTGTCGGCCTCATTCAGGCTGGCGGTCGGCTCGTCCAGGATCAGCATGCGCACGCGCTTGGAGAGCGCCTTGGCGATCTCGACCAGCTGCTGCTTGCCGACGCCGAGATCGGTGATCAGCGTGTCCGGCGACTCCTTCAGGCCGACCTGCGCCAGGAGTTCCCGCGTCCGGCGGTAGACCTCGTCGCGGTCGATGACGCCCATCTGCGACGGTGGATGCGAGAGGAAAATATTCTCCGCGATCGACATCAACGGGATCAGCGCCAGCTCCTGGTGGATGATGATGATGCCGAGCGCCTCGGAATCGTTGATGTCGCGGAAGTGTCGCTCCTCGCCCTCGAAGACGATGGTTCCCTCATAGCTGCCGTGGGGATAGACCCCGCTCAACACCTTCATCAGGGTGGATTTTCCGGCGCCGTTCTCGCCGACCAGGGCATGGATCTGCCCGGCCTGAACCGAGAAATTGACGTCACGCAGCGCCTGCACACCCGCAAAGCTCTTGCTGACGCCGCGCATTTCCAACATTGCCGTCATGGCTTCGTGTCCCGTCTTTTAACCCACCTCACCCCGCTTGCGGGGAGAGCACAGGCCGCCTTTGGCTGCCGTTCAAAAACGCCGAAGCGATCGGGCGAGGAGGAGCTTCCGCAAGAGCAACTCTCGCCGCCCCGTAGAGACTTCCCCTCACCCCAATCTTCTACAACGGCGGCCCAAAGGCGGCCTATGCTCCCTCTCCCCGTAAGAACGCGGAGAGGGAGCAGGCGCAGCTTACTGGAATTGCGACTTCTTGTAGTAGCCGCTGTCAACCAGGGTTTTCTCCCAATTGTCCTTGTAGACCACGACCGGCTTGAGCAGGAAGGACGGCACGGTCTTGGAGCCGTTCTCATAGGTCTTGGTGTCGTTGACCGTGACCTGCTTGCCTGCCAGCGCCGCGTCGACCATATCGGCGGTCACCTTGGCGAGGTCGCGGGTGTCCTTGAAGATGGTCGAGTACTGGTCGCCGCGCAGCATCGCCTTGATCGAGGGCACCTCGGCGTCCTGGCCGCTGATGATCGGCATCGGCTGGTCGGCACTGCCGTAGCCCACGCCCTTCAGCGACGAGATGATGCCGATCGAGAGGCCGTCATAGGGCGACAGCACCGCGTTGACCTTCTTGTTGCCGTAGTAGGCGCTGAGCAGGTTGTCCATGCGGGCCTGCGCGGTGGCGCCGTCCCAGCGCAAGGTCGCGACCTTGTCCATGCCCATCTGGCCGGACACGACGACGAGCTTCTTGCTGTCGATGTAAGGCTGCAGCACCGACATCGCGCCGTTGTAGAAGAAGTAGGCGTTGTTGTCGTCGGGCGAGCCGCCGAACAGCTCGATGTTGAAGGGACCCTTGCCATCCTTGAGGCCGAGACCCTGCACGAGCGATTCCGCCTGGAGCACGCCGACCTGGAAGTTGTCGAAGGTCGCGTAGTAGTCGACGTTCGGCGTGCCGCGGATCAGGCGGTCATAGGCGATGACGGTGATGCCCTTGGCCTTGGCCTGCTTGAGCACGTCGGAGAGCGTGGTGCCGTCGATCGCGGCGATCACCAGCGCCTTGGCACCCTTCGTCACCATGTTCTCGACCTGCGAGAGCTGGTTCGGAATGTCGTCTTCGGCATATTGCAGGTCGGTGTTGTAACCGCGCTCCTTCAGCACCTTGACCATGTTGTTGCCGTCATCGATCCAGCGCGCCGATGATTTCGTCGGCATCGAGATACCAACGGTCGGCTTGTCCTGGGCCAATGCCGGGGCCGATGAGGCCATCGCGGCGGCGCCCGCGAATGCGAGCGCGAGTACGGTCGTCTTCAGTTTCAGCATGCTTCACTCCCTTGGGGTGTAAGAACGTTTGTAGTTACAGCAAGAACTCAGGTGTGTTGTGCCTTTAAGTGACTCCTTGGATCTCCTATTCGAGCGTGACGTCGGGCTCCGCGCGACCGCGCGCGGCAGCCTCGAGGATGAAGGTGCAGCCGGCTTGCGGATCGGCGGCGCGTGCCGCCGCATCCATATCCTGCCACGCCGAGGTGACAAGAAGGCGTGACAGATCGGGCCCGATGAAGGCGGGACAACTCGACTGCTGCGCCGGCACCGCCAGCGAGCGCAAGCGCTCGCCTTCGGGACTATAGACGTCGACGCAGGCGCCGCCCCAGCGCGCGTTCCAGATCAATCCGTCAGCATCGACCACCGAGCCGTCGAGACCGCCGACGCCGGTGTGGCGCACCAGCACCTCCGGCTCACCGCGCGGCAACCCCGTCGCCGGATTGAGCGAAACGCGATAGAGCACGTGACGCGCAGTGTCAGCGAAGTATCCGATGGCGCCGTCCGGCGAAAAGCAGATCGAGTTCGGAATGCTGATGCCGGGAAACAGCGTCGAGATCTTGCCGCGATGGAGCGCGTAGATCGCGCCGGCGCCCGCTTCAGCCTTGCGGCCCATGGTGCCGATCCAGAACGTGCCGGACTGATGCACGCGTGCGTCGTTCGACCGCGTCGTCGGGTTATCGGCCTCAAGCGGACGATAGAGCGTCATCGCGCCGTCGGCGAGCTTGCGGACGTAGAGGCCATCCTCGGCCACGATCAACTGCCGCTCGGCATCGATGCGGCCGAGCGCGCTCGCCATCCGGCCGAGGACATGGACGCGAATATTGCGACTCGCGAGATGGGCCTCATAAAGGCGGCCTTCACGGATGTCGAACCACCAGGCGGTATCGGTGGCGACGTCATAGGTCGGGCCCTCGCCGAGATGGCAATGCTCGGTGCAAAGTACGGAGGTCGGCACCTGCTCGGTCATGACGAGCTCACCCCAAATCGATACACGGTGTGGTGCTTGTAAACGCTGCCGGGCGCAAGACGCGAGCTCGGAAAATCCGGCCGGTTCGGCGAATTCGGCCAGATGTGCGGCTCCAGGCACAGCGCGTCGGACTGCCGATACAACCGGCCGCCTTTGCCCGCCACCGAGCCGTCGAGGTAGTTACCAGAGTACACCTGCAAGCCCGGCTGATCCGTGAATAGCTCCATGACGCGTCCCGAGCGCGGCGCCTCCACGCGCGCGGCGAGACGCAAGCCGCCGTCAAGCGGAAGGCAGAACGTGTGGTCGTAGCCCTTGCCGTTGCGCAGTTGCTGATCGTTCTGACGGATACGCGCACCGACCGGCGTCGGCGTCCGGAAGTCGAAGGGCGTGCCGGCAACCGCGTGCGGCGGCCCGGCCAGCGGGATCGCGGTCGGATCGATCGCCAGGAAATGATCAGCTGCGACCATGAGCTTGTGATCGAGGATCGGCGTCCCCGACGTCGCGCCTTCGAGGTTGAAGAAGCTGTGATTGGTGAGATTGACGATGGTCGGACGATCGCTCGTCGCCTCCATGCTGACCGACAGTTGGGCGGGACCGGTCACCCGATAGGTGAGACGAACGTCGAGCCGGCCCGGGTAACCTTCCTCACCGTGCTCGCTTGTGTAAGTGAGCGTGACCGCAGGCTCCGCGCCGTCAGCGAGGTCGGCGATCTGCCAGAGCTTGCGGTCAAAGCCGTCCAGGCCACCGTGCAGCGCGTTCGGGCCATTATTGGCGGCGAGCTGCACCGTCTCGCCATCGAGCACGAAGCGCGCGTCCGCGATACGGTTGGCATAGCGGCCGACGGTCGCGCCAAAAAACTTCCGCTCGGCGAGATAGCCGGCAAAGTCGTCATAGCCGAGCACGACGTCGCCGGTGCCGCCCTTGGCATCGGGCGCGATCAGCGCCTGAATCACTGCACCATGAGTGATGATGCGCGCCTCGAAACCACCCTGCCCGCACAGCACCACGCGCTCGACGGCGCGGCCATCCGGCAGCGTTCCGAAGACGTCCCTTGTGATGCGTGCGCTAGCCATGATCATTCCACGAACGGTTCGACGACGTTGCGCTTGCCGAGCATGAAGGCGTCGGCGACGAGACGGAACGGCGTCAGGTCGACGTCACTCTCCCCCGTCGCCGCAAGCTCGACGAAACGCCGGTAGAGCCCGCGATATTCGGCTTCGGGCTCCTCCGCAAGCACTTTGCCGTCGATGGCCATGCGGGCGCCGCCGCCCGACAGCGTCATTCGGCCCTGATCCGTCTCGGCCACGATGTCCCAGCTCTGCGGGCCGGTCTGGCGGAAGTCGAATTCGGCCATGATTGGCAGGCCGTCGACATCGGCAAGCGTCAGGTTCGCCGCAATCGGCGCCTCGCAATTGGCCGGGAAGGATAGTTGCGCCGCGGTCACGAACACCGGACGCGGCAGGATGCGGGTCAGGATCGAGAGTGCGTTGATGCCGGGATCGAATACGCCGAGCCCGCCCGGCTCCCAGATCCAGCCTTGTCCGGGATGCCAGACGCGGACATCCTCCTTCCACGCGATGTGCACGGACTTGATCCGGCGCGCGGCGAGCCATTGCCGCGCCGGCTCGACAGCGGGGGCAAAGCGCGAATGCCAGGTCGCAAACAGCGCCCGCTTCGCATCCTTCGCCATCGTGACCAACGGATCGAGTTCGCCGAGGCTGAGGCCCGGCGGTTTCTCCAGCATCACGTGCTTGCCGGCGGCAAGCGCCGCGAAGGCCTGCGCGCGCCGCACCTGCGGCGGCGTGCACAGCGACACCGCATCGATCGGCGGGCCCTTTGCGAGCAGCTCCTCGATGGTGGCGAAGTGCGGCAGGTCCGGCAGCGAGGCATTGCGGCTCGCGATGGCGGCAAGGGTTGCGCCCGGTGTTGCCGCGATGGCGGCGACGTGCTGATCGCGCGCGATCTTGCCGAAACCGACGATGGCGATACGAAGTTCAGTCACGCTTGTTCTCCAGATTGAGCCGATTGCGCCGGCTCGGCCGGCGCCGTCTCGATCACCGTGCCTTCATGGCGGCTCATGCCATTGTGGATGACGAAGACCATGGCGGCCGAGGCGGCCTCGCCGTCGCCCGCCGCGATCGAATCGACGATCTTCTGGTGCCAGAGCAGCACCGTGTCACGATCCTCGACCTCGACCGGCGCGCTGAGCAGGAAGGACGCCCGCAAGGCGGCTTCGATGACATGGCCGATGGAACGCATGAACAGATTGCCCGACGCCCGCGCGACCGCAACGTGCAAGGCGAGGTCCGCGTCGGCGAAGCCCGCGGAATCAGATGCCTCGCGCCGCATGCGGTCCATGCTGCGCTTGAGTTCGGCGAGGTCCTCCTCCGAGCGTCGCGCAGCCGCGAGCATCGCCGCGCGCGGTTCGACCGCGAGACGGATCTCGGCGAGGTCGTTGAGGAAGCGTTTGTCGATGCCGGCGTCGAGATGCCAGGCCAGCACATCTGCGTCGAACATGTTCCAGGCGCCGCGCTCGCGCACGACGGTGCCGACCCGCGCCTTGGTGGTGAGCAGACCTTTTGCCACGAGGGTCTTCACGCTCTCGCGCAGCACCGGCCGCGAGACGCCGAACATCGAGGTCAGCTCGGCATCACCAGGCAGCCGCGTGCCTTCGGCATAGCGACCGGCGATGATGTCGACGCCGATCGAGCGGGATACCTCCGCATGGTTGGAGTGGGCCCGCCGCGTCGGGATGACGACGATGCGCGAGGTCATGACGTGGCTCCCGCGGGTCTCACGGCAGGCCGGCGCGCGAGCGCGATCATGACCTGCTGCAGAGCGATGAAGGCGAACAGCAGAACACCGGTCGCGATCTTGGTCCACCAGCTCGACAGTGTCCCGTCGAAATTGATGTAGGTCTGGATCAGGCCCTGAATGAGGACGCCGAGGAACGTTCCGACCACCGAGCCCTGCCCGCCCGTGAGCAGCGTGCCGCCGATCACCACCGCCGCGATGGTGTCGAGCTCGACGCCGACGGCCGAGAGCGAATAGCCGGCGCCGGTGTAGAAGGAGAAGACGATGCCGGCGATGCCTGCGAGCAGGCTCGACAGCATGTAGATGCGGATCGTCATTTTGCCGACGGCGACGCCCATCAGGCTCGCCGTGACCCGGCTGCCGCCGAGCGCGTAGACATTGGCGCCGAAGCGGGTGAGCTGCAGCAGCAGCGCACCGCCGATCACGATGACCAGCATGATAATCGCAACCGCCGTCAGTCGCCCGCCACCCGGTAGTCGCAGCGCAAAGTCCGAGACCGTTGAATAGATCGGCGCGGCGATCGGTACCGATTCAGTCGAGAGCAGGAAGCTCGCGCCGCGCGCGAGGAACATGCCGGCCAGCGTGACGATGAACGGCGGCAAGTCGAACAGATGGATGACGGCGCCCATCGCCGCGCCGAAGGCCGCGGACAGCGCCAGGATCGCCACGAAGGCGACCAGCGGCGGCATGCCCCAGCGCTCGATCGCGAGCGCGACGAACACGGTGGTGAAGCCGATCACCGAGCCGACCGACAGGTCGATGCCGCCCGAGATGATCACGAAGGTCATGCCGGTCGCGACGATGCCGAGAAAGGCGTTGTCGGTCAGGAGATTGCAGACCACGCGGGTCGAGGCGATGTTGGGAAATTGCAGCGCGCAAAGCACAAAGCCCGCGACGAGCACGATGGCCGTGATGAGGACGGGCGGCAGGCCTTTCATGCTTTCGTCCCCCGGATACGCGCCACGATGCCGGCCATACCGGTCAGCTTCGGCGATTGCAACAGCAGCACCGCCAGCACCACCACGGCCTTGACCAGGAGGTTGAATTCCGGGGGATAGCCCGACAAGAGAATGCCCGTGTTCATCGTCTGGATGATGAGCGCGCCGAGCACGGCGAGCAAGAGGCTGAAGCGGCCGCCGAACAGCGAGGTTCCGCCGATCACGACGGCCAGGATCGCATCGAGCTCCAGCCAAAGGCCGGCATTGTTGGCATCAGCCCCCATGATGTCGGCCGCGGCGATCACGCCCGCAAGCGCCGCGCAGACGCCGCACCAGACATAGACGGCCAAAATCATGGCGCGGGTGCCGACGCCGGCGAGCTCGCTTGCCCGCGCATTGCCGCCGGTGGCCTCGATCAAGAGCCCGAGCGCCGAGCCGCGCACCACGGCGCCAGTGAGGATCAGCATCCCCAGGGCAATCGCGACCGGCACGGGAACGCCGAGGATGGCGCCGTTGCCGAGCCAGACCAGATCGGGCGAGGTGAAGGTGACGATGCGCCCTTCGGTGATGAGCTGGGCGATGCCGCGGCCGGCGACCATCAGGATCAGCGTCGCGACGATCGGCTGCATGCCGAGGATGCTGACCAGGAAACCGTTCCAGAGGCCGCAGACGAGGCCCGCACCGAGCGCGGCCGCGAGCACCACCGGCAAGCCGTGACTGTCGGCGAGGCTCGCGGCGATCGCGCCCGAGATCGCCATCACGGCGCCAACCGAGAGGTCGATGCCGCGCGTCGCGATCACCAGCACCATGCCGAGCGAGAGCAGCGCCACCGGCGTGCCGCGGTTGAGCACGTCGATCATGCTGCCGAACAGCCGCCCATCCTGCAAGCGCAGGTCAAAGAATTGCGGCGAGACGGCACGATCGACCATCAGGATGACGATCAGCGCGAAGATCTGGGCAAGGCCACGGCGCGGTAGAAGAGCGGTCATGGCCTGCCCTCCTGCGCCATGGCACTGTTGTCGGCGGCGATCGCCGCCAAGATATTGGAGACGTCGATCGCCTCGCCCTGCAATTCCTCGACATGGGCGCGATCGCGCAGCACGACGACGCGATCCGAATAGGTGACGATCTCGTCGAGCTCGGAGGAGATCACGAGCAGCGCCAGCCCATCGTCACAGAGCTCGCGGATCAGGCGGATGATCTCCGCATGCGCCCCAACGTCGATGCCGCGGGTCGGCTCGTCCAGCACGAGGAGCCGCGGCGAGGTCGCAAGCCAGCGCGCCAGCAGCACCTTTTGCTGATTGCCGCCGGACAACAGGCCGACCGGACGTTCCGGATCAGGCGGGCGGATGTCGAGCAGCTTGACGAAACGTGCCGCAATCTCGTCCTGCTCGCGGCGCGACAGCGGCAGGTAAAGGCCGCGCTTGGCCTGGAGCGCGAGTACGATGTTCTCGCGCACCGTGAGCTCGGCGACGATGCCTTCCGTCTTGCGCTCCTCCGGGCAATAGCCAAAACCGTGTCGGACTCCGTCACGCGGCGTCTGGAGCCGCACTGGCGCGCCCTCCACTTTCGCCCGGCCCTGATCGGAACGCTCGGCGCCGAAAACCAGCCGCGCGGTTTCGGTTCGTCCCGAGCCCAGAAGGCCGGCGAGACCCACGACCTCGCCATGGCGCAATTCGAGATTGAAGGGCGCGACGTAGCCAGACTTGCCGTAGCCCTCGAAGCTCGCGCAGATCTCGCGCACCTGCTGCTCGCTTGCAGGCGCGCGTGCGCTGGTGGTTTCGGCAAGCTCGCGGCCGAGCATCATCCGGATCAGTTCGAGCCGCGGCAGCGATGCGGTCTCGCGTTCGCCGACCAGTCGGCCGTTGCGCAAGACGGTAATGCGGTCGGAGATTTCGTAGACCTGGTCGAGGAAGTGGCTGACGAAGACGATTCCGATGCCGCGGCCAGCTAGCTGACGCATGATCTTGAAGAGAATCTCGACCTCATGACGGTCGAGGCTCGCGGTCGGCTCGTCGAGAATGAGAACGCGCGCCGACAAGTCGACGGCGCGAGCGATCGCGGTGACGTGCTGGATTGCGACGGAGTAGCTGCCGAGCGGCGCCGCCACGTCGATGTCGAGGCCGAACTCGGCAAGCAACGCCTTTGCCCGCCGGCGCATCTCGCCTTCGCGGACGATGCCGAAGCGCATCGGCTGCCGGTCGAGAAAAAGATTCTGCGCCACCGACAGGTTCGGCAGCAAATTTACTTCCTGGTAGACGGTGGCAATGCCAGCTTCCAGCGCCGCCTTCGACGATCGCGGCGCGACCTCGGCGCCGCCCAGCCGAACGATTCCCGCATCGCGCGGGAATACGCCGGTGACCACCTTGATCAGTGTGGACTTGCCGGCGCCGTTCTCGCCGAGCAGGGCATGGATCTCGCCCGCACGAAGCGTGAAATCGACGTCCTGTAACGCACGCACAGCGCCAAAACTCTTGCTGATCCCACGCACCTCGAGCAGACAAGGGGCAGAATCCGGGCTGGTCTCCATTGCGACGTCACTCCCGCCGGCGTCCGCTTGTGGGGTTGCGGACGTCCGGCCAATTCACCACGCTTAGCAGTTTCGAAGGGGGGTGCGCCACCGGAGCGCATCAGCCGCGGTGGCGCACGGGAGGGCTCAGTAACCAAGACCCTTCTTGCTGTCGTAGACCTTCTGCGGATCGTCGGAGGCGGTGTAGAGCTTCGATTCCGTCTGGATCCACTTCGGCGGAACGGTGCCCTTGTCCTTGAAGGCGGCAATGACGTCGAGCGCGGGCCCTGCCATGTTCGGCGTCAGCTCCACCGTGGCATTGGCTTCGCCTGCGGACATCGCCTTGAAGATGTCGGGAACCGCGTCGATCGAGACGGTCAGGACGTCCTTGCCGGGCTTGAGGCCGGCTTCCTTCATGGCCTGGATCGCGCCGACCATCATGTCGTCATTATGCGCATAGACCGCGCAGATCGACTTGCCGCCGCCTTCCGCCTTGATGAAGCTCTCCATCACTTCCTTGCCCTTGGCGCGGGTGAAGTCGCCGGTCTGGCTCCGCACCACTTTCAGGTTCGGATGCTTGGCGACGACGGAGTCAAAGCCCTTCTTGCGGTTGGTGGCGACGCTGGCGCCGACCGTGCCCTGCAATTCGACGACATTGCAGGCCTTCTCGCCGACCGTCTTGGCGAGCCACTCGCCGGCGACGGCACCTTCGTGCACGCTGTCCGAGGTGACCGCGGTCAGATAGAGGTCCTTGCCGGAGGGATCGATGTCGCGGTCGAGCAGTACGACCGGGATCTTGGCTTCCTTGGCCTCCTTCAGGACCGCGTCCCATCCGGTCGAGACGACCGGCGCAAGGAAGATCGCGTCGACGTTCTGAGCGATGAAGGACCGGATCGCCTTGATCTGGTTCTCCTGCTTCTGCTGGGCGTCGGCGATCTTCAGGTTGACCTGCCGCTTGGCTGCTTCCTGCTTGGAGACCGAGGTCTCAGCGGCGCGCCATCCGGATTCCGATCCGATCTGCGAAAAACCGATCGTGAGCTGGCCGGCATTGGCCGGCAGCGAAAGCAGCAGCGCGGCCGTGGCGCTGGCCGCAAAGAGGGCTTTGAGGGTCATCAGGCGTGTCTCCCAAAAAATGTTTATCTCGGGTGCCAATTGGTATCATGGCACCTGCTAGACCGCCCCTCTGGGCGGCGGGAGGCACCATTTCACGGAAGTTTGGCGCTGTATAGTAATATTATTTGACTATATGACTGATCCCCGGATTTGTCGTCGACACGCGCCACGCACCCCGCGGCCCTACTTTGCATGGGGTTGTTTTCGATAGTTTTGCGGAGGCAAGGCCAGCACCGGCTTTGAACGCGGTCTACGCCGATGCTGGCACCCCAGCGTTACAGCAGCTTCCGTTGCGCCAGGTTCTTCATCAGCGCGCCGATGCCGAAGCTCCAGGGCTCGCACTCGTCGCTCGTGCGCATGCGATTGGTGAGCTTGCCGAGCTCGGGCGCAGCGATCGTGACGATGTCGTCGTGCTTGTGGGTGAAGCCCTGCCCCGGCGCATCGCGATCATCGACCGGCGCGAACATCGTGCCGAGGAACAGCACGAAGCCGTCCGGATATTGATGCACGCTGCCAATCGTCTGCGCGACGAGATCAGTGGGATCGCGGCTGATCTTGCTGATCGAGGAATGGCCGTTGAGCACAAAACCGTCCTGCCCCTTCACATTGAGGCTGATGTCCAGCTTGCGTGCGTCATCGAGAGAGAACGTGTCGTCGAACAGCCGCAGCAGCGGGCCGATGGCGCAGGAGGCGTTGTTGTCCTTGGCCTTCGACAACAGCAGCGCCGAGCGGCCCTCGAAGTCGCGCAGGTTCACGTCATTGCCGAGCGCGCCGCCGACGATCTTGCCGCGGCTCGAGACAAACAGCACCAGCTCCGGCTCCGGATTGTTCCAGGTCGATTTCGGATGCAGTCCGGCATCCACGCCGGCGCCGACCGACGACAGCACCGGCGCCTTGGTGAAGACCTCCGCATCGGGGCCGATGCCGACTTCGAGATATTGGCTCCATGCGTTCTGCTCGATCAGTACCTGCTTCAGCCGCATCGCCCCCTCCGAGCCGGGCTTGAGCTTCGACAGATCGTCGCCAATCAGCCGCGTCACCTCTTTCCGGATCGCTTCGGCCGAGGCCGGGTTGCCCTTCGCCCGCTCCTCGATCACGCGCTCCAGCATGGAGACGGCAAAGGTCACGCCGGCGGCCTTCAGGGTTTGAAGATCGACCGGCGCGAGCAGCCAGGGTTTTTGCCGGTCGCGCTGGTCGGGCGGCGTGTTCGCCGCAATCGCCTCGAGATCGCCGATCCGCTCACCCTTGGTCTCGCTCACCGCCTTTGCCGGATCGGCCTCCTCGCACAGCGAGCTGATGGTCGGAAACCGCGCGGTGACGTCGAACACGCCATCGCTGCGCACCGCGACCACGGCAGGACCATTGACCTGCGGCAGCCAGACGCGTCCGACCAGCGTGCCGCGCGTCCCGTCCTCCGGCAAAACGTCCTTCGCCGTCAGTGTCATCCTGGCCGTTTCCGACTTCATTGTATCGGTCCTTTTCTCATTCGTTGTCACCCGCGCATGGCACGACAGACGCGCCGCTCGCCAGCACCAAAAACACCATTTGCGGGCGCTCCGCTACCTGTCTCTTATACACATGATGTGTATAAGAGACAGTTCAAGAACCGTGAGCCTCGTGCCAACGAGCTACCGGCAAATAATGACGACAAGAATGACGACTAAAGGGAGGAGAGCAATGTTGAAAGGCAGTGTGGGACTCATCGCGCTGAGCAGCCTGTTGCTTTCGGGCGCAGCCATGGCTCAGGAGAAGATCAAGGTCGGCGTCACCGCAACCCTCGAAGGCACCTACACCGTGCTCGGCGAGGACGGCATCCGCGGCCATCAGACCGCGCTCAACGTGCTCGGCAAGAAGGTCGGCGACAAGGAACTCGAATTCATCATCGCCTCGACCGATGCAACGCCCGACTCCGCCGTGCGCGCCGTGCGCAAGCTCATCGAGCAAGACAAGGTGCAGATCCTGCTCTCGCCGCTGTCCGGCGACGAAGGCATCGCCGTGAAGAACTTCGCCAAAACCCATCCCGAGCTGACCTTCATCAACGCGGCCTCGGGCGCCCAGGAAACCACCTTTGTCGATCCCGCGCCGAACTTCTTCCGCTACAACATGGACGGCGCGCAGTGGCAGGTCGGCCTCGGCAAATACGCCTATGAGAACAAGGGCTATCGCAAGATCGCGACGGTCGGCGAGGACTACTCCTTCATCTACACGCAGGTGTTCGGGCTGGTGCTCGAATTCTGCGGCATGGGCGGACAGGTCACCAATCGGCAATGGGTACCGCTCGGCACCAAGGACTTTGCCTCGGTCATTGCCGCACTGCCCGACGATGTCGATGCGATCTATCTGGGCTTGGGCGGCGCCGACGCCGTCAACTTCCTCAACCAGTACCAGCAGGCCGGCGGCAAGGCGCATCTGATGGGCGGCTCGATCATGATCGACCAGACCATCCTGTCCTCCAAGGGCAACGCCAAGAACGCACTGATCGGCACGCTGGCGGCGAGCGGACAGGCTGACACCTGGGAGGATCCCGGCTGGCAGAAGTTCGTGAAGGATTATCAGGACGCCTTCCCGCCGAACAAGCGCTTCCCGAGCCCGTCGCTGCTCGCGACCAACTATTACGGCTCGACCATGGCGCTGATCCTTGGCCTGCGCGCCGTCAACGGCGACCTCTCCAACAACCAGGAGAAGTTCAAGGCAGCGCTCGCCAAGCTCGAGATCGACGCGCCGAACGGCAAGATCAAGCTCGACTCCAACCGCCAGGCAATCGGCACCAACTTCGTGACCGAGGTCGTCGATGACGGCAAGGGCGCGCTGTTCTCGAAGGTCGTGAAAGTGATCCCGAATGTGAACCAGACCCTCGGCTACGATCCGGCGGTGTTCGCCAAGATCGGACTGCCGAGCCGTACAGTACCGGAATGTAAGAAGTACTGACGCAATCACGTTCGCAACTGCGGCGACCGGGGAGCGATTTGCGAGGCGCGGATCTCACCGCCCTTGCAATCTCTCCCCGGTTGTTGAACGCTAAGGGCAAAACAACAGAACATCGGGAGGGGATGGCATGAGCCGGGCGCTCGCCGTCTTCCACGGCCGGTTCGGTCGGGCGACGGTCTATCAGTTGAACCGCCCTTTCAACATCCACGCGCATCGCGAGGGTCATCTGATCTTCCATGTCGGCGGCATGCCCGCGTGCATCGACGTTTGCGACGGCCGCTTCCAGCTCAATGAAACTTCCGTTGTCGCCGTCAACCCCTGGGAACCGCACAATTTCCTGCCCTCCGATCTCGACGCCGGCGCGATCTTCTTCGTGCTCTATGTCAACGCCGAGTGGTTCGCGCCCGATGCGCCCGGCGCCGACCGGCTGCGTTTCGGCCGCACCCAATTCAAGCGCACGCCGGCGCTCGATAAGCACATCCGCAGGACCGCGGCGCTGGTGTGCGGCGCGCCCTCGCTCTCGAGCCTCGACTCCGAGCTCAGGCGACTGATCGACATCTGCTACGACGAAAGCTGGCAGCAGGCCGAGATCGCCCGCGATACCCGCGCGGCCGGCGCCGTTACCGATTTTCGCGTGCGCAAATGCATCAAGCTGATGTCCGAAAGTCCGGGCGCCGAGATGGAGCTCGACACCATCGCTCGTGAATCCGGCCTGTCGCGGCCGCATTTCTACCGCCTGTTCCGCACCCAGACCGGCGTGACCCCGCATCTCTATCTCAACACGCTGATCATGGAGCAGGCGCTGGAGGCGCTGGTCGCGAGCGAAGCGCCGATCGCCGATATCGGCTTCGATCTCGGCTTCTCCTCGCAGAGTGGTTTCACCCGCTTCTTCGCTGCCAATGTCGGCATGGCCCCGACCGATTATCGCCGCGCAGCCAAGGTTTTGCGCGCATAAAGCCGCGCGCGAAAAGATACTCTCGATCAAACACCCTCCTCGCCTCCTCGCTAGGATACACGGAACGCGATCCCGAAAGAGGATCGCGAACCCAGGGAGATGCACGTCCATGGCAGGGCTAGCAGCCGGTGACGGTCTGCCTGCCCCCTCTCCCCGCCTGCGGGGAGAGGGTCGGGGCGAGGGGGAGCCTCCGCGAGGTCGGTGGCGGTTGGACCCGTGGTCCCCTCCCCTCACCCCGAATTTGCGCGTTGCGCAAATTCCGACCTCTCCCCGCGAGCGGGGCGAGGTGAAGAGCGAGCGGCCATCATGACCCGCTTTGTCGAACGCCATCCCACCTGGGCGCTGATCGTCATCATCGCGATTGCGCTCGCGCTATGGCTGATCTTCGCGGTCTGGCCGCCGGGGCTGGAAGAGGCGATCGGCCGCAAGCGGGTGTTCCTCAACGCCGTCTTCAACGGCATCACGCTCGGCGGGCTGTACTTCCTGGTCGCGAGCGGCTTCACGCTGATCTTCGGCCTGATGCGCAACGTCAATCTCGCGCACGGCTCGCTCTATCTGTTCGGCGGCTATGTCGGCTACGCCATCAGCGCCTCGACCGGCTCGTGGATTCTGAGCTTCATGATCGCCTTCATCCTGACAGCGCTGGTCGGCATCCTGCTCCAGGTCATCGTCTTTCGCCGCATGGAGGGCCAGGACCTGCGCCAGACCATGGTGACGATCGGGCTCTCGATCGTGTTTGCCGACCTGATGCTGTGGGCCGCCGGCGGCGACTTCTACCAGATCCCGACCCCGAGCTGGCTGATCGGCCCCATCGAGCTGCCGCTGATCACGGCGCTCAAATCCTCGGGTGAGCCGGTCTATCTGCGCTATCCGCTGGTGCGGCTCGTGATCTTCGCGGCGTCCGTGGTGATCGGGATCGCTATGTGGCTGGCGCTCAACCGCACGCGGATCGGCATGATCATCCGCGCCGGGGTCGATGACCGCGACATCCTCGCCGCGACCGGCGTACGCATCCAGGTCGTGTTCGTACTGGTGTTTGCGCTGGGCGCCGGACTCGCCGGCATTGCCGGCGTCGTCGGCGGCACGTTTCAATCGCTCTCGCCGGGCGAGGACATCCGCTTCCTGCTCGCCTCGCTCGTGGTCGTGATCGTCGGCGGCATGGGCTCAATCCCGGGCGCCGCCCTCGGCGCCCTGATCATCGGCCTCGCCGAGCAGCTCGGCTCGGTCTACATCCCGACCTATGCGATCGTCGTGACCTTCCTGATCATGGTGCTGGTGCTGGCACTCCGGCCGCAAGGCCTGCTCGCGAGGCGCTGACATGTCGCTCACCCACGACGCACGCGTTCCCGTTCGCACCGCCTCCGGCGTGCAGCGGCCCGCGTTGCGTGGCTGGCCGGAGATCGACAATCCCGCCGCCTGGATCGTCGCGATCGTCCTTTTGATCATGCCGCTGATCGCCAACGGCTTCTTCCTGATCGAGATCTTTGCGACCACGCTGATCCTCGGCACCATCGCGCTGAGCCTGATGTTCCTCGCTGGCTATGGCGGCATGGTCAGCCTGATGCAGCTCACCGTGGCGGGCTTTGCCGCCTACATGGTCGCGGTGTTCGGCACCAGCGACAACGCCAATATCAGCCTGGGCTGGCCGTGGTGGCTTGCGGTCCCCATGGCGCTCGCGCTCGCCACCGCGTTCGGCTCGCTCGGCGGCGCGCTCGCGGTGCGGACCGAGGGCATCTACACCATCATGATCACGCTCGCGATCGGCGCGGCGTTCTACTACTTCACCAACCAGAACTGGGCGATCTTCAACGGCCACACCGGCATCAACAACGTCGGCACGCCGCGCTTCTGGGGCGTCAACTGGCGCGCCGATATTCCCTTCTATTACATCGTGCTCGGCGTCGCCGCGCTCTGCTACTTCGCGGTCGAATACATCTCGCGGGCGCCGTTCGGTCTGGCCCTGCAAGGCGTGCGCGACAATCCGCGCCGCATGGCGACGCTCGGCTTCAACGTCAATGCCCATCGCGTCGCGGCTTACGCCTTCGCATCCTTCGTCGCGGCGCTGGCCGGCGTGTTGCAGGTCTGGAACTACCGGCAGATATCTCCCGGCTCGGTCAGCGTCGGCGCCTGCATCGACATTCTCATCATTGCGATCGTCGGCGGCATCACGCGGCCGATCGGTCCTTACATCGGCGCGCTGATCTTCGTGCTGCTTCGCACCTTCGCACTCGACTTCCTGGTCAAGATCGGGCTCGACGGCAACCGTTTCCGGCTGCTGATCGGGCTGGGCTTCCTCGCCATCGTGTTCTGGTCGTCGGATGGCGTCATCGGCCTGTGGCAGCGCTGGCGCCAGCGACTGAGCTCGCCTCGCTCAAGCGGAGGTCGAGGTCGTGGATAGCGTCGCCCATCGCCTCTCCGCTGTTGGCGCCGGCGCAGCGCTCGAGCTGCGCGGCGTGACGCGGCTGTTCGGCGCGCTCGCTGCGCTGACCGACGTCACCATCACCGTGCGGCCCGGCGAGCGGCGCGCGGTGCTCGGCTCCAATGGCGCCGGCAAGACCACGCTGTTCAACTGCATCACCGGCGACTTCCCGCCCTCCTCCGGCACCATCCGTTTCTTCGGCGAGGACATCACGCACTTCCCACCCTACGAGCGTATCCGCCGCGGCCTGCGCCGGACCTACCAGATCTCCGCGCTGTTCCCCGGCCTCACCGTTCAGGACAACGTCTACCTCGCCTGCCGCGGCGTCTCACGCGGGCGCTTTTCGCTCCTGCGGCCGGGCCAGAACGACGCGCTGATGCATGCGTCCGACAATCTCGTGCAGGCGGTGCATCTGACGAATGTCAGGGATCAGCGCGTCGCCGAGCTCGCGCATGGCCAGCAGCGCCAGCTCGAGATCGCGCTGGCGCTCGCCGGCGCCCCGCGCTTCGTGCTGTTCGACGAGCCGGCCGCAGGTCTTTCGCCCGCCGAGCGGCTGGAGTTGATCGAGATCCTGACCTCGCTGCCTTCGCATATCGGCTACATCATCATCGAGCACGACATGGATGTGGCGCTGCGCGTCGTGGAGAGCGTCACGATGATGCACAACGGGCGCATCTTCAAGGAAGGCCTGCCGCAGGAGATCCAGTCAGACCCCGAGGTCCAGGAGCTTTATCTCGGAGGCGGCCATGAATGAGGTCCGCCGCACCGGCCCCGCGCTCGAGGTCAAAGGCCTCGACGTCTACTACGGCCATTCGCACGCGCTGCAAGGCGTCGACCTGGCACTCGATGCGGGCGTGTTCTCCGTTGTGGGACGCAACGGCATGGGCAAGACCACGCTGTGCAAGGCGATCATGGGGCTTGTGCCCGTGAGCAGCGGCTCGATCCGCATTCGGGGCGAAGACATCACGAGGCGGCCACCGGCGCATATCGCGCGGCTTGGCGTCGGCTATGTGCCGCAGGGACGCCGCCTCTGGAGGTCGCTCAGCGTCGACGAGCATTTGCAGCTTGCCGGCGGCATCCGCACTGGTGCCTGGACCGTCGAACGGATCTACGACACGTTTCCGCGGCTCGCCGAGCGCAAGGATCATGGCGGCGGCCAGCTCTCCGGCGGCGAGCAGCAGATGCTCGCGATCTCGCGCGCGCTGCTGACCAATCCACAGCACCTGATCATGGACGAACCGACCGAAGGCCTTGCGCCCATCATCGTCGCCCAGGTCGAGGACATGCTGCTGCGGCTCGGCGAGGACGGCGACATGTCGGTGCTCGTGATCGAGCAGAACATCGGCGTTGCCACCGCGATCTCGCGCAACGTCGCGATCATGGTCAACGGCCGGATCAATCGCATCATCGATTCGGTTCGCCTTGCCGCTGACCGCGATTTGCAACAGCGCCTGCTTGGCGTTGGGATTCATGCCGAGCTTGCGCCGGACATCGATGTTCCAGCGACCGGTTCTGATGGAAAAGCTGCACCGCAGCCCACGCGTCCGAGCGGGCCGATCCGCATCTACATCTCCAACCCGACCCTGCCGACGCGCTGGTCGCAGCCGGTGCCGATCGCCCGCATCGAGGCCGCAGCGCGCACACTCTCCACTCAGATCGCGCGGCTCGACGAAACCGCGCGGCGCAAGCGCGAGCCGGTCGCGGCGCAAACCTCCGGCCCGCCCGTCGTGCTGGTCGTCGGCACGCTCGACACCAAGGGCACGGAACTGCGCTTCATCCGAGACATCATCGCGGAAAGCGGCCTGCGCACGCGCCTCGTCGACGTCTCCACCAGCGGCAGGCACACGAGCTGCGACGTCTCCGCGCAGGAGATCGCGCTGAACCACGGCCGCGGCGGATTGGCCGTGTTTGGCCCCGACCGCGGTGTCGCCGTGACAGCGATGGCCGATGCATTCGCAAACTGGCTGCGCCGCCAGGGCAACGTCGCCGGCGTCATCTCGGCCGGCGGCTCGGGTGCGGCCTCGCTCGTTGCACCGGGGATGCGGGCCCTCCCCGTCGGCGTGCCGAAGCTGATCATCTCCTCGGTCGCCTCCGGCGACGTCGGCCCCTATGTCGGGCCGGTTGACATCACCATGATGTATTCGGTCACCGACGTGCAGGGCCTCAACTCGATCTCGCGCGCCGTGCTGGCCAACGGCGCCAACGCGCTTGCCGGCATGGTCAAGGCACGTCTCGACCAGCGCGAGGCGAAGGAGCGCGCCGCGAGCGCAAGCCAGCCCGCGATCGGCATCACCATGTTCGGCGTCACCACGCCGGCGGTGCAGAAGATCGCGGCCGACCTGCGCGATGATTTCGAATGCCTCGTCTTCCACGCCACCGGCGTCGGCGGACGCTCGATGGAGAAGCTGGTCGAGTCAGGCCAGCTCGCCGGCGTCATCGATCTCACGACGACGGAAGTCTGCGATCTCCTGATGGGCGGCGTATTTCCGGCGACCGAGGATCGCTTCGGCGCGATCATCCGCAGCCGCGTCCCCTATCTCGGCTCCGTGGGTGCACTCGACATGGTCAATTTCGGCGCGCCCGACACCATCCCGGAGCGCTATCGCGGTCGCAAATTCCACGTCCACAATCCGCAGGTCACATTGATGCGGACCACCGTGGAGGAGAACGAGCGCATGGGGCGGTGGGTCGGCGAGCGGCTCAACCAGATGGACGGGCCGGTGCGCTTCTTCCTCCCTGAGGGGGGCGTCTCCGCGCTCGATGCGCAGGGACGACCGTTCTGGGATCCCGAGGCCGATGCCGCGCTGTTCCGTGCACTCGAGCGCACGGTGCGGCAGACGAGCAATCGCCAGCTCTTCCGCGTCAAGAACAACATCAACGATCCCGAGTTCGCCTCCACGATTGTCAGTGCGTTCAAGACCCTGTTCGGACGCACCGGGGCGCGCCGGAGAATGGCGAGGTGACCGATGGCCAGGTTTGAACGGGCTGCACTGCTGAAGCGATTTCGCGAGATGGCAAAGCGCGGCGAGCCGATCGTCGGCGGCGGGGCCGGCACGGGTCTCTCCGCCAAGTGCGAAGAGGCCGGCGGTGTCGACCTCATCGTCATCTACAATTCCGGCCGCTATCGCATGGCCGGTCGCGGGTCGCTTGCGGGCCTGATGGCCTACGGCGATGCCAACGCCATCGTGCTGGAAATGGCGAGCGAAGTCCTGCCCGTGGTCAGCAAGACACCGGTGCTCGCCGGCGTCAACGGCACCGATCCGTTCCGCGACATGGACGTCTTCCTCGACCAGTTGAAGGCTCTCGGCTTCGCCGGCGTACAGAACTTTCCGACGGTCGGGCTGATCGACGGGATCTTCCGCGCCAATCTGGAGGAGACCGGCATGTCCTACGCGCTGGAAATAGACATGATTGCGAAGGCGCGCGAGAAGGACATGCTGACGACGCCTTACGTCTTCAGCGAGAAGGAAGCCGCCGCGATGGCGATCGCCGGCGCCGACATCATCGTCTGTCACCTCGGGCTCACGACCGGCGGCACGATTGGCGCGCAGACCGCGCCGAAGCTTGCCGATTGCCCGGCGCATATCGACACCTGGGCCTCAGCCGCGCTCAGCGTCAACCCCGACATTCTGGTGCTCGCCCATGGCGGTCCGATCGCGGATCCGGCGGACGCCGATTTCATCATGAGGAACACCCGCTATTGCCACGGCTTCTACGGAGCCTCCTCGATGGAGCGCCTGCCCGTGGAGCGGGCGCTGACGGACCAGGTACGCAAATTCAAGGCGATCGGCGCGCGCTAACGCCGAAACGTTCGAGGGAGGGAAAGATGTCGGGGATTCTAGTCGGTGAATTGATCCTCTGGCTGATCGTCGCGATCGTCGTGATCGTGGTTGGCGTCTACATCGTGAACTGGCTGTACCATCGCTCGTCAAAGGAAGTCTCGTTTGTCCGGACCGGCTTCCTCGGCGAACGCGTGGTGATCAACGGCGGCGCTTTCGTGCTGCCTTTCATCCACGACTACACGCCGGTCAACATGAACGTGCTGCCGATGGGCATCATACGTTCCAGGCAGGACGCCGTGATCACCCGTGACCGCATGCGCGTCGACATCGAGGCGGACTTTTACGTCCGCGTGCAGCCGACCCGCGAAGCCGTCTCGATTGCGGCCGCTACCCTCGGCCGCCGCACCATGGAGCCGGAGCAGCTCCACGCGCTGCTGGCCGGCAAGTTCATCTCCGCGATCCGTTCGGTTGCTTCCGAGATGACCATGGAGGAGATGCACGAGCGGCGCGGCGACTACGTCGCACGCGTCAAGACCAATGCAGCCGAAGCCCTCGCCCAGAACGGCCTCGAACTCGAGTCGGTCGCGATCACCGATCTCGACCAGACTGACCTCGAATTCTTCAATCCCTCGAACCGCTTCGACGCCGAAGGCTTGACGAGGCTGATGGAGGACATCGAGGCCAAGCGCAAGCTGCGCAACGACATCGAGCAGGACTCGATGATCAAGATCCGCTCCCGCAACCTGGAGGCCGAGCGGCAGGCGCTCGAGATCGAGCGCGAAAGCGAGACCGCGCGCCTCGAGCAGGAACGCGACATCGAGATGCGCCGCGCGCTTCAGCGCACCGAGGTCGCCCGCGAGCGCGCACTGCGCGAGACCGAGGCCGAGCAGGCGCAGATTTCTGCGCGCGAAGCCATCGAGAAGGCCCGCATTGCCAACGATCAGGCCATTGCCGAGGCCCGTATCGCCTCCGAGCGCGAGACCCGCCAGAAGGAGATCGAGCGGACCCGGACCATCGAAGAGAAGGAGCTGCTCGCCCGCGAGGAGGTCGAGAAGACCCGGATCGCCAACCAGCGCTCGATCGATACGACGCGTATCGCATCCGAACGCGAGGTCCGCCAGCGCGAGATCGAACGGATGCGCACCGTCGAGGAAGCCGAGCTCGCCGCACGCGAAGCGATCGAGAAGGCCCGCATCCAGCAGGATCGGGTGGTGACCGACGCCCGCATCGCCAACGAGGAAGAGACAAGGCGCCGCGAGATCGAGCGTACCCGCGCCGTCGATGAGGCCGAAATCGCGGCACGCGAGGCCACTGAAAAGGCCCGCATCGCCCAGACCATGATCGTCAATGTCGAGCGCATTTCCTCCGACGAACGCACCCGCGCGTTGGAAATCCAGCAGGTGCGTACCATCCAGGAGGCCGAGATCGAGGCTCAGCGCGCGGTCGAAGCCGCCCGCATTGCCCGCGAACGGACGCTCGCGGCAGAGCGTATCGCCGCCGAGCAGAACACGCGGCAATTGGAAATCGATCGCAACCAGACCTTGGATATCGCCGGCGTCACGGCACGCGAAGCGACGGAGGCGGCGCGCATCGCCCAGGAGGAGCGCGTCCGCTCGCTGGAGATCGCCCGCAACCGCGCTGTCGAGGAAGCCGACATCGCCTCCCGCGAGGCGATCGAGGCCGCGCGTATCGCGCAGGAGAAAACGGTTGCCGCCGAGCGCATCCAGGCCGAGCGTGAGACCCGCGCGCTCGAAATCGAGCGGACCGGCATCTTGGAGGCGGCCGAGCTGAAGCGGCGCGACGCCATCGAGCGCCAGCGCATCGGCGTCGACCTTGCACTCGAAGCCGAGCGGATCAACTCCTCCAAGAAGCGCGAGGTGCTCAATATCGAGCAGAAGAAGGCGGTCGAGATCGCGGACGAGGACCGCGTCATCGCGCTATCGACCAAGAAGTCCGAGCGCATCGATGCCGACCGCCAGGTCAGGCAGGCCGAGATCGTCGCGCGCAAGGAGGTCGAAACCACGGACGTCTCGCGCGAACAGGCGCTGGAAGCCGCGCGTATCGAGCGGCGTCGCGCGATCGAGCAGCTCGAGGTCGCGCGCGTGCAATCTTTGCAGGAAGCCGAGATCGCCTCCCGCGAGGAAGTCGAGCGTGCTCGCATCGCCTCCGACCGTGGTCTGGACGAAGCCCGCATCGGCCGCGAGCGCGAGCTGCGCAAGCTCGAAGTCAATCGCGAGAAAGAAGTCGAGACCGTCCTGATGGAGAAGGCAATCGCCATCCATCAGAAGTCTCTGGAAGAGTCCGCCGCGCGCGCCGCCGCCGAGGAAGCGCGCATGCGCGCGACCGAAGCCGCCGAGCGTGTTGTCACAGCCCGCGAGAGCGAGATCGCCAAGCGCCGTAAGACGGTCGAGGTGCTGCTCGCCGAGAAGCAGGCCGAGGAGACGCGTATTGCCGCCGAAGCCGAGCGTGTTCGCGCGGCCGTCGAAGCCGAGGCGCAGCGGATGCTGAACGAGGCCGAGAATGTGCTAACCGATCAGGCGCGCTACTCGTTGTTCCGCAGAAAGCTGCTCGACCGCATCGAGGGCATCGTGCGCGAGAGCGTCAAGCCGATGGAGAAGATCGAGGGCATCCGCATTCTCCAGGTCGACGGCCTCAACGGCGCCGGCCATGGCGGTGGCAATGGTGGCCGCAGCGCCACCGACGAGGTGATCGACTCGGCGCTGCGCTACCGCGTCCAGGCACCGCTGATCGACTCCATCCTGTCCGACATCGGCGTCGAAGGCGGCAGCCTCGCCAAGATGCCGGGCCTGATCCGCGAGGCCCGCGACATGCAGGGCATCAAGGATTCGACGCGCAAAGGCGGCGGCGACAAGCCGGCCGCCTCGCCTACGCCTTCCGCCGAGGGCGAACCGCCGGCCGGGCGCGGCCCGCGCAAGAAGAGTTGAGGTCTAGGCCATGGCCCGCGTCTATGTCTCAACCGTCGTCAATGCACGCAACGACCGCGTTTGGGCGCGGGTGCGCGACTTCAATGGCATGCCAAACTGGCATCCGGCAATCGCCGAGAGCCGCATCGAGGGCGGCGAGCCCTCCGACAAGATCGGCTGCGTCAGGGATTTCCGCCTGCGCAACGGCGACCGCATCCGCGAGAAGCTACTCGGCCTCTCCGACTACGACATGTTCTGCACTTATTCGATCCTGGAATCCCCCATGGGCGTCGAGAACTATGTCGCGACGCTGCGGCTCACGCCGGTCACCGACGGCGACCAGACCTTCATGGAGTGGACCGCCGAATTCGACTGCGCTCCGGAGCGGGAGAGCGAGCTCGTCAACAATATCGGCGGTGGCGTGTTCCAGGGCGGGTTCGATGCCCTGAAGCGCGTGTTTGGAGGTTGAGCCGTGCCCCACATCGTCAAGAGCACGATCCTGGACGCGCCGACCGACGCGGCGTGGGCCGTGCTGCGCGATTTCAATGGCCATGACCACTGGCACCCGGCGGTCGCGACCTCCTCGATCGAGCGCGCGCACCCCTCCGACAAGATCGGCTGCATCAGGCGATTCAAGCTGCAGGACGGCTCGGAGCTGCGCGAGCAGTTGCTGGCGCTCTCAGATCTCGAACAGACTTTTAGTTACTGCCTGCTCGATACTCCCATTCCCATGTTCAACTACGTAGCCCATGTACGCCTGCTGCCGGTCACCGATGGCGACCGCACGTTCTGGCACTGGGAATCGCGCTTCACGACGAAGCCCGAGGACGCAGCCCGCATCACCCACATGGTCGCCGAAGACATTTACCAGGCCGGCTTCGAGGCCATCCGCCGGCATCTGAAGGAGGCCGCGTAATCATGTCTGTGACGGTGAAGACCTTTACGAGCTCCAGCGAAGCGGCCGCGGCCCTGTCGTCGGACCGTAGCGCGCGCTACCTTGGCGGCGGCACGCTCGTGATGCGCGCATTGAACGAAGGCGATGTCTCGATCTCGACCGTCGTCCGCGCCAATGATCAGGCATTGTCCCGGATCGACGCATCCGGCCCGCGCATCACGCTCGGCGCGGGCGTGACCTTTGCGAGGATCCTGGCGGAGCGCGATCTCGCCTTCCTGCACGCCCCTGCCCGCTCGATCGGCGGGCCTGCGGTTCGCAACATGGGGACGGTCGGCGGCAATCTGTTCGCACCCAGTCCATACGGCGACTTCACGGTCGCCCTGCTTGCGCTCGATGCCACTGTCACCGTGCAAGGCGGTTTTGGCGCACGCGATATCCCGATCGAAGAATTCCTGCAATCGCGCGAACGGCAGGCTGGCACGCTGGTGCTGTCCGTGTCATGCACCCGGCCGGCGAGCGCTGACGCATTCCGCTATCGCAAGGTCGCCCGTATCAAGCCCAAGGGCGGTTCCGTCATCACGCTCGCGGCGCATCTGCCGATCAGCGGTGGCCGAATTGCCGGCGCCAGAATCGCGCTCGGCTCGATGGCACCGACGCAGATCCGCGCGCGCGCCGCCGAACGCGCACTGGAGGGCCGTTCGCTCGACGCCCCCTCGATCGCAGCTGCAGCGTCCGCCGCGAGCGAGGGGACATCGCCATCCGACAATGCACTCGGCAGCGCCTGGTATCGCCGCGAGATCGTCGGCGTGCATCTGCGTCGCCTTCTCTCGGGTCAGGAATAGACGTCATGTCCAAGACCCCGCTGCAATTTCGTCACAACGGCCGCGACGTCGCTATCTTCGTCGATGGCGGCACCAATCTGCTGGTCGCGCTGCGCGAGCTGATCGGCGACATGACACCGAAATTCGGTTGCGGCCAGGGCGGTTGCGGCACCTGCAGCGTGCTGGTTGACGGCGAGCTTCATCTCTCCTGCCTGACGCTGGCGGAGACCGTCGCCGGCCGTTCCGTCGAGACGCTCGACAGCTTGAAGCAAGGTCCAAACCTGCATCCGCTGCAACGCGCTTTCGCCGACAATTTCGCGGCCCAGTGCGGCTATTGCACGCCGGGCATGCTGATGGCCGCAAAGGCCCTGCTCGACCGTAATCCGCAGCCGAGCCGCGCCGAGATCGTGGAAGCCATCTCCGGCAACATCTGCCGCTGCACCGGCTACGAGCCGATCATCAACGCGATCCTCGCCGCCTCGGGTGGCCGGGCCAGCGCCTGAGGACATTTGCCATGCTGGAATTGCGCAAGGACATCTTCGCCGACGAGCGCGACGACAATCTCAAGGAGATCGGCAAGGGCACGCAGCGCCAGGACATGCTCGGCCACGTCACGGGCACCTCGACCTATTTCGGCGATCACAAATTGCAGGGCATGCTGCATCTGAAGGTCGTCCGCTCGAGCCATGCCCACGCGCGGCTGCGCCGCATCGATACGAGCGACGCGGAGCGTTCGCAGGGCGTACGCCGGGTCATCCGCGGCGCCGACGTGCCGCGCAATCTCAATACGCTGCTCAGCCTGATCAATTTCGGCAAGGACGACGAGCCGTCGCTTGCGGTCGACAAGGTCCGTTACAACGGCGAGCCAATCGTCGCCATCGTCGCGGATAGCGAGCGCGAGGCCTTCGAGGCCATCGCAAAAGTGTGCATCGACTACGAGCCGCTACCGACCGTGTTCGACGTCGAGGACGCGCTGAAGCCCGGTGCGCCCGTGGTCAACGAGACCTATCCGAAGAACACTTTCACCTATCACGACGTCTATGATCATCAGAAGCTCCGCTTCGGCGATGCGGACGCGGCGCTCGCGACAGCCGATCACGTGCTGGAGCAGCGCTACCAGATGTCGCCGATCGAGCATGCGCCGACCGAGACCAACGGCGCGATCGCGGCGCCCGACACCAACGGCCGCTACGTCGTCTATACCTCGACCCAAGCGCTGTTCTTTTCGGTCGATACCTGCGCGAAGATTTTGGACGTGCCCTCCAACACCTTCCACTTCATCGGCGGCACCGTCGGCGGCGGCTTTGGCGGCAAGGTGGATACGTTGACCGAACCGCTCGCCATCCTCGGCGCGATGCTGACTGGGCGTCCCGTGCGCTACGTATTCGGGCGCGAGGAGGAGATGCAATATGGCCCGCCGCGCGGCGCCGAGCGCATCTACATCAAGGATGGCGTGATGCGCGACGGCCGTATCGTCGCGCGAAAAATCCGCGCCTATTTCGACAGCGGCGCCTATACGCGGCTCTCCAGCTACGCCGCCGTGAAATGCGCCGCGCATCTGCCGGGGCCCTACACCATCCCGAACGTGTATGGCGACGTCTACTGCATCTTCACCAACCGCACGCCGGCGACAGCGATGCGCGGCTTCGGCGTCACCGCGATGGACTTTGCCATCGAATGCCAGATGGACAAGCTGGCGCATCTCGTCGGCATGGACCCTATGGAGTTCCGCATCCTCAACGCCTATCGCGACGGCGATATGAAGGCGCATCGACGCGAGGCGAAGAATACGGCGCTGATCGAATGTGTGCAGGTCGCAGCCGAAAAGGCCAAATGGCCGATCCGCGAGGAGTTCAGGCGAGCGTCCTCGCGCAAGGACGGCGGCGGCAGCCGCGCAGCCATTCCGCCGACGCCGACAGAATCACGCGCGCGGCCGGCCGCACCGACGCAGCAGCGCACGACCTATGACCGGCTTCCGCCCACGGTGACCCGCGAGCCGCCGCCACCGACACCGCCGCCGCCCTCGCCGCGGCCCGCAGCACCCTCGCACGGAGCAACCCGTTTCTCCTCCGTCTTCGGCACCAGGAGGCGCTAGATGACCAGGCATCGCGGACGCGGCATGGCGTCGATCAATTATCCCATCGGGATGAATCTCGGCGGCGATCCGAGCCAGGCCCTGGTTCATTCCAATCCCAGCGGCAAGTTCACGGTCGCGCTGTCCTCGATCGATCTCGGCCAGGGCATGAAATCCGTGACCCGCCAGATTTGTGCGGAGACGCTCGGCGTCCCGGTCGAGGACGTCTATGTCGACACGGCGGACTCCGACACCGGCCCGCATTGCATGGGCTCGTTCGCCTCGCGCGGCACTCATCGCGTCGGCAACGCCGTGATGGCCGCGGCGCGCGAGGCCCGCGGGGTAATGATGGAGGCCGCCGCCGAGGAGCTCGAGGTCAACGCCGCCGATCTCGAGACCGACGGGCGCGGCAATATCCACGTCAAGGGCGCGCCACACCGCTCGATCTCGACCAAGGACGTCGCCATCGCCGCGCAGTTCAAGCAGGGCAAGACCATCTCCGGCCGCGGCATTTTCCTGGTGCCGCTTTCCGACGTGGACCCTGAAACTGGCGAGATGTCGCCGGCAACCTGCTATGCGCATGCCTGCCTCGTCGCCGAGGTCGAGGTCGACGACGAGACCGGCGAGGTCGCCATGGTGCGCATGGATTCGGCCTATGAACTCGGCCGCGCGCTCAACCCGCGGCTTGTCGAGCAGCAGCTTGTCGGCGGCGCCTGGATGGGTGTCAGCCACGCGCTCTACGAGACGCCGGAACCTTATTATCCGGACCCGGTGCACGGGCCGCGGGATTTCGTCGAATATCTGATGCCCGGGCCAGGTGATATTTGCCCACACGACATCGCCGTACTGGAGCGCCCGGCTCCCGACGGCCCGTTCGGCGCCAAGGGTCCCGGCGAGATGTGCGCCAATCCGGTGCTGCCGGCCGTTGCGAACGCGATCTTCAATGCCGTCGGGGTGCGCATCGACGATCTGCCGATCACGCCCGAAAAAGTGCTGCGCGCGATCAAGGCCCAGGGCGGCGCGCGGCCGCAGGCGCGGCGCTGAGGTTTGTCGTGGCGGTTCGCACCAACATCGTCGGCATCGACAGCCCCGAAGCGCTGGAGAAGGCGCTGCGCGCGGCCTATTACCTCGCCGACGAGGGGCTTGCGACCGCGGCCTATCTCGGGCTCGCGCTCGGCAAGCCGCTGCTGCTCGAGGGCGCGCCGGGTGTCGGCAAGACCGAGGCCGCCAAAGCGATTGCCGCCGTGTTGGGCCGCCGGCTGATCCGCCTGCAATGTTACGAAGGCATCGACGCGTCCGCCGCGCTCTACGAATGGAACTATCCGCGCCAGATGCTGGCGATCCGCCAGGCCGGCGACGAGAGCATCGACATCTATGGCGAGACGTTCTTGATCGAGCGTCCCATGCTCGCCGCGCTGCGCGCACCTGATTCCACCGTGCTGCTGATCGACGAAATCGATCGCGCCGACCAGGAGTTCGAAGCGTTCCTGCTCGAATTCTTGTCCGACTTCCAGATCTCCATTCCCGAGCGCGGCACTGTTCGCGCAGCGGAACGGCCGGTGGTCGTGCTGACCTCCAACCGCACACGCGACTTGCACGAAGCCTTGCGCCGACGCTGCGTCTATCACTGGATCGACTATCCCACCCCGGAACGCGAAGCGCGCATCGTGATGATGCGGGCTTCCAGCGTCGCCGAGGCGACCGCTCGCGCGGTCGTTGCGGCAGTCGGCAAGCTCCGGCGGGAGCCGCTGAGCAAGGCGCCAGGGATCGCCGAGGCCGTGGACTGGGCCGAGGCCGCGACGTTGCTGCAGAAGGGCGGCGCGCGCTGGCCGGACGCCTTCAAGCGCTCGATCGGCGTTGCGCTCAAGGACGAAGAGGACCTGCACTTCATCTCGCCGCGGCTCGACGCTTTGCTGGCGGAGGCTTCGGCATGAGTACGGAACCGCAATTGCCACGCGCCGCGCGCGTCTTCATCTCCTTCGTCGCGCTTCTGCGCGCCAACGGTTTTGCCGTTGCGCCGGAACAGACCACGTCCTTCCTCGCCGCGATCGAACTGCTTGGCCCGCGCAGCCTCGACGACATCCGGCAGGCGGCATTGGCAACCCTGGCCCCGCCGCCCGAGCGGCGCGCCACCTTCGACCGGCTGTTCGATCTGCACTTCCGCGGCAGCGAGGCGATCGAGCGGACCGATGACGGTGAAGATGACGAGACCGTGCGGCTGCAAGAGGAAGGCCGCGGCGACGAGGAGCCGCTGCGGTCTGATGACACCAGCGAGTCGGGCCTGACTGCTACCCGTGCCGAGGCGCTGGTCGAGCGGCGGTTCGCGGTCACCGCAAGCAGCGATGTACTGCGCCGCCTCGCACGCGAGGCGCCAAGGCGCCTGCCGAAGCGGCGCGGCCATCGCCGCATGCGCGCACGTCGCGGGCCCTTCGCCGATCTGCGCCGGACCTTGCGCGACACGGTCCGCAGCGATGGCGAGATCCTGCGGCTCGGACACCTGAAGCGGCGGCAGCGCCCGCGCAAGTTCCTGCTGCTGATCGACGTCTCGGGCTCAATGAAAGCCCGTACCGAGCAGAACATGAAGCTTGCGCATGCGCTGGTGCAGGCCGCGCCCACTATCGAGGTCTTCACCTTCGGCACGCGCCTCACCCGCGTCACCCGGGCATTGCGCATCAAGCGCCGGGAGCAGGCGCTCAATGCCGCCGCTCATCTCGTCAGCGACTGGGACGGCGGCACGCGGATCGGCGACGCGCTGCAAGCCTTCCTCGCCGTGCCACGCTTCGGCGGCTATGCGCGCGGTGCCGCGGTCGTCATCGTCTCCGACGGCCTGGAGCGCGGCGAGCCCGATAGCTTGCGCGACGCAGTCGCAAAATTGTCGCGGCGCTCCTGGCGGCTGAGTTGGCTTACGCCGCTCGCAACGGCTGCCGGTTTCCGTCCGCAAACCGAAGCGTTGGTCGCCATCGAACGCTTCGTCGACGATCTCGTCGACGGCAGTTCGAGCGCGTCGATCGTTGCGCATGTGCTGGCGCTGGGACGAAGGAGAGTGGCGTGACCGGTATTGTCGACGGCCATCACCACATCTGGCGCCAGGCTGATCTGCCATGGCTGACGGGCCCGATGCAGCCGCGCATCTTCGGCCCGTACGAGGCGATCCGGCGCGACTATCCGATCGAAGAATATCTCGACGATCTCAAGGGCACCGGCGTCACCCGCTCCGTCTACGTCCAGACCAACTGGGCCAACGACCGTTTCGAGGATGAGGCCGCCTGGGTGCAGCGGACTGCCGATGAGCACGGCTGGCCGCATGCCATCGTCGCCTATGCCAATTTCGCCGCCGCGGACGTCCGTCCGCAACTCGACCGCCTGGAGCGCTATCCTCTGATGCGCGGCGTGCGCATGCAGCTCCACTGGCACGAGAACCCGCTCTATCGCTTTGCGGCGCGGCCTGATCTCTGCTGCAATCTCATGATCCGCCGCAACATCGCGCGGCTCGCCGATTATGGCTGGAGCTTTGATCTGCAGGTCTTCACACCGCAGATGCCGGATGCAGCGGATCTCGCCGACGCCTGCCCCGACGTCACTTTTATCCTGCAACATGCCGGCATGCCCGAGGATTTGTCTCCCGCGGGCCGCGCCGCCTGGCGCGTCGGCATGGGCCGTCTTGCTGCGTCCCCGAACGTCTACGTCAAGCTTTCAGGGCTCGGCACGTTTATCCACCGCAACGATGCCGCGCATATTGCCACCATTGTCGCCGACACCGTCATGATGTTCGGCGCCGAACGCTGTCTGTTCGGCTCGAACTTCCCGATTGAGAAATTGTGGACCAGCTATCGCGAGCTGGTAGACGCGTTCAGCGCTGCCGCTGCGCCACTGAACGACGCGCAGCGCCAGGCCATTTTCAGGACAACCGCGACGAGCGTCTACCGGCTTGGACCGTAGAGGCAGCAAAGAGAGACAGGGAGGGGAAAGAATGCCGCTGGAGATCAAGATCCTGGACTATGGCGATATCGAGCTGGAATCGAGCTTTCTGGTTCTCGGCCGCGACTGCGGCCGCACCCGGCGCGTCCTCACCCTCGGCTTCCTGATCCTTGGCGGCCCCTATCCGGTCGTCGTCGACACGGGCTACCGCTCCAACCAGATCATGGAAACGCTGGGCATGCGTGGCTTGCAGTATCACGAGCACATGATCGAGAACCAGCTTGCGCGCCACGGCGTGCGCATGGGTGACGTCCGCTTCGTCTGTCACACCCATCTGCACATCGACCACGCCGGCAAGGACGATCTGTTCCCGATGAACACGACGGTCGTCGTCAACCGCCGCGAGCTCGAATATTCGGTCTCCGGCCTGATGCACCCGCAATATCCGGCGCCCGACATCAAGCATCTGATCGACCGTCTGCACACCAAGAGCGCGCTGCGCTTCCTCGACCTCGAGATCACCGGTCCCATCGAGCTGATGCCCGGTGTCTATTGCGACGCTGCGAACGCGCACACCGAAGGCTCGATGAACATCATCGTCCACACTGCTGATGGCATCGCGACCATCTGCGGCGACGTGATCTACGATTTCAACGACCAGATCGTCACACCCTTCCACGAGATCCACGACTGGGAGCCGCGCACGACCGGCAATCACGGCACGACCAAGCGCGCCGAGAAGGCGGCGATCAAGAAGCTGCTCAGCAATTCGCGGTACCTGCTGCCGGTGCACGACCGGCCCGCCAAGATCGAAGGCGGCAATGTCGTGGGACGGCTGCATGACCAGGTCCCCGGACCGATCGTGCAGTCGTTGCCGCAGCGTAACTGGTTCCCCGCCTGATATTCCGAAGGGAGCGACCGATGACCCACGTCACCTTGCGTTCCGAATTCGAGACCCTGATCGACCCCTATGCGCCGGTCGGCCAGGTCGGCACGGGTTTTGACTTCACGGAAGGGCCGATCTGGCATCCGGTCGATCACTACCTGCTGTTCTCGGACATGCCGGGCGACGTGCGCCGGCGCTGGGATGCGCGGCGCGGTGTCGTCGAGGTCAAGCGCCCCGCGAACAAGTGCAACGGCATGACCTATGATGCCGAGCTGAACCTGATCGTCTGCGAGCACGCGACGTCGTCGCTGATCCGCGAACGGCCCGATGGCCGGCGCGAGGTGCTGGCCTCGCACTTCCAGGGTCAGGAGCTCAACAGCCCCAACGATGTCTGCGTGCATTCCTCGGGCGCGATCTATTTCTCGGATCCCTGGTATGGCCGCATGCCGGTCTACGGCGTCGAACGGCCGCGGCAGCTCGGCTTCCAGGGCGTCTATCGCGTCATGCCCGGCGGCGAGCCGCAGCTCGTGGTCGAGCGCACCCTGTTTGACCAGCCGAACGGGCTTTGCTTCTCGCCGGACGAGAAGCTGCTCTATGTCAACGATACCGTGCAGGCGCTGATCCGGGTGTTCGATGTCAGCACCGACGGATCGCTCGGCAACGCGCGCGTGTTCGCAAGCGGCATCAAGTCGGAGCTCGAACCCGGCGTGCCCGACGGCATGAAGTGCGATCAGCACGGCAATGTCTGGGTCACTGCGCCGGGCGGTGTCTGGGTCTATTCGCCGAGGGGCGAGTTGCTCGGCAAGGTGCGGGTACCGGAGCTCGTCGCCAACCTCGCTTGGGGCGGCCCGGATTTCCGCACGCTCTATCTCACCGCGACGCATTCGGTCTACGCGATCCCGACCAGAACGGGGCCGCGGCACGAAGCCTATATGAGCGGCAAGCGCGGCGGTGCGGGCGCGAGCGCCTCCGCAGCCGCGCCGATCCTGACCGACGGCGAATTGCGGCTCGATCCGCAGCGCTGCGCCATGATCATCCAGGACCTGCAGAACGACGTCGTCATGGAAGGCGGCGCCTTTGCCGAGTCCGGCGCCCCCGTGCATGCGCGCCAGCAGAACGTGATCGAAAACGTGCGTAGGCTTGCGGAAGCCGCGCGCTCCCGCGGTGTTGCCATCATCCATGTCTGGTTCGTGGTCGAGCCCGGCGCGCCCGGCGTCACATTGAACGCGCCGTTGTTCGAGGGGCTGGTCGACAGCAAGGCGATGGTGCGCGGGAGCTGGGGCGCTGCGCCCGTGTCCGGCCTCGAGCCGCGGCCCGGCGATTTCGTGGTCGAGAAGATGCGCATGAGCGCGTGGGAAGGCACGAAGCTCGAGACGGTCCTCAAGGCGACGGGGCGCGACATGATCATCAACACCGGCGCTTGGACCAACATGTCCGTCGAGCACACCGCGCGAACCGGTGCGGACAAGGGCTATTTCATGATCGTGCCGGAGGATTGCTGCTCGACCATGAATGCCGACTGGCACAACGCGTCAGTGAACTTCGCCATGCAGAACGTCGCCGTCGTCACCAAGGCCGAGACCGTCATCAGAGCGCTGGGATGAGCGGTGGCAAAGCTCCTGCACCTGTCCTGCTCGCCGCGCGCCGACTCCGAGTCGAGTGCCGGCGCGCGCGTCTTTCTTGACGGGTTTTGTCAGGTGCACCCGGACTGGGACGTCGACGTGATGGACCTCTGGCGAGAGCGCATGCCGGAGTTCGTCGGCCCGATCGTCGAGGCGAAGTATGCGCGCATGAAGGCGCAGGCCTTTAACGACGCACAGCGGGACAGCTTTGCCGAAGCCGAGCGGATGGCGTTACGCTTTTCGCTCGCCGACCGCGTGCTGATCTCGACGCCGATGTGGAATTTCGGCATCCCCTACAAGCTGAAGCAGTGGTTCGACGTGATCATCCAGCCCGGGCTGACCTTTCGCCTCGATCCATCGCAGGGCTATTTTCCGCTGCTCAAGGACCGCCCCACGCTGGTGATCCTGGCTAGCGGCAGCGATTATTCGACCGGGATGAATCGCGGCCGCCTTGGCATGGCCACGCCCTATTTGCGCGAGGCGCTGCGCTTCATCGGCGTGAGCGACGTGCGCTTCGTGCCGATCGGCCCCACGGCGGGACCGGCCGAACCGATCCGCGCCGCGCGCGACAGCGCCCACCGCCGCCTCGCTGAGATGGCGAGGCGGTTCTGACGCTTACGAGCCAGCCCGCGCCTTCCGCGCAGCGATCTGCTGGAGCGCCCAGCGCGCGTTCTTGCGCACGTCGGGATCGGGGTCGTTGGCGACAACGGCGAGATACGCCTCGCCCTCGGGATCGGCGATCTCGCCGAGCGCAGCGGCCGCTTCCTTGCGGAGGTTGGCCTGCTCGTGGTTGATGCCATTGCCGATCGGACGCACCGCGCGCTCGATCTTCATCTTGCCGAGGCTGCGGATGGCCTTGAGCCGGACCTGCCAGAACTGGTCTGCAAGCGTCGCAATGAGCTGGTCGGCGGCGAGCGAACCGTTGACGTTGAGCCCCAGCGTTTCGGCAGCCATCTCCCGGACCATCCAGTCGTCGTCCTTTAGCGCGCGGGTGATCGTCTCCGCGGCCGGCTTCATCTGCGAGAAGGCGAGCGCACTCACCGCGGCGCGGCGTACATGGGCGTCGGGATCGTGGATCAGCGCGGTCAGCGCCGGAATCGACTCTTCGAGCTTCAGGAAGCCGATGACGCCGATCGCCTGCACGCGCACGGCCGCGTCGGTATCCTGGAGCGCTTCCAGCGCCGGCTTCAGCGTGTCCTTGCGGCGCAACTCCTTGAGCGCGCGCAGCGCGCCCATGCGGACGAAGGCGTGGGCATGCCTCACCAGCGGCAGGATGACGTCGGCGCAGGCCGGATCCTTGAACTCGGCCATGCCGTCGGCGGCGGCCGACGCCACGATCCGCTCGGGGTCGACGAGCAGCTTGACGAGCGCGCTCGCCGCCTCCGGCCCGTCGAACTCGCCGAGCGCCATCGCGACCTGCTGGCGCACGCCGGCGTCGGGATCGGACACCATGTTGGCGAGATGACCGACCGCGGCGGGATCGCCGGAATGGCCGAGCGCGATGATGGCCACCCGACGTTCCGCGGGGTCCGCGGCCTGAAGCCGTTCGTCGGCGTCGTCGAGGTCGTCGTAGGATTCGAACGGGCTCGACATGCTCACCTCAAGAGATAGGGAATGTTGACGGTCACCGCGCCAGTCGGGCAATCCGCCTCGCAGGGCATGCAGTACCAGCACTCGTCATAAGCCATATAGGCCTTGCCGGTCATATCGCTGATACGGAGCACATCGAGTGGGCAGACATCGACGCAGACCGTGCAGCCCTTGTCGGCGATGCATTTGGCGTCGTCGACCACCACCGGGACCGAGGTCTCATAGGAAGCGAGAGGCATCGTCAAATCTCCTGTTGTGTTGCTCTTCGGCGGCTCAGGCGCTCGCCCGGATGCGCTGCTTGTCGTAGAGGTCCTTCTCGTCGTCGGCGATCGGCACGACATAAGGTTCGACCGCACGCTTCTCGCTCGTCATCTTGCCGTCCTGCTTGCTCAGCAGCGTGTGGCAGAACCAGTTTTCGTTGTCCTTCTCCGGGAAATCCGTGCGCCAGTGGTAGAGGCCCCAGCGGCTCTCCTCGCGGTACAGCGAGGCGTGGGCCGCCATATCCGCGCAATCCATGATCGACTGCACCTCGAGCGCGCGGAGCAGCTCGTGCGCGTTGCGGGCGATCATGCGGTCCTGCATGTCTTCCCGCACCTCGGCGAGGCGGCGCATGCCGAGCTCGTATTTGCGGGTGACCTTCGGCGGCTGGAGATAGTCGTTCACCACGCGACGCGTCTTGTATTCGATCTGGTTCGGCGGAATGCCGTCCTCGCGCGTGGTCGGCGCCATCAGACGCTCGCGCTCCATCGCCACCTCGCTCGCATCGAACTCCCCAAAGTCGTGACTGTCGGCAAACTCCATCGCGTCGATGCCGGCGACCGAGCCGTTGGTGAAGGCACCCAGCATGTAGTTATGCGGCACGCTCGCCATGTCGCCCGCAGCATAGAGGCCCGGCACGGTGGTGCGCGCATTGTCGTCGACGAACACGCCGGAGGCGCTGTGGCCGGAGCAGAAGCCGATCTCGGAGATGTGCATCTCGATCGACTCGCTGCGGTAGTCAACGCCGCGTCCCTGCTGGAACAGGCCGCGCGTCGGCCGCTCGACCTTGTGCAGAGTCGATTCGATCTCCGAAATGGTGTCGGGATGGAGATGCTTGAGCTGGAGGAACACCGGCCCCTTGCCGGACAAGAGCTCGTTGTAGAACTCCAGCATCATCTGTCCGGACCAGTAGTCGCATTCGATGAAGCGCGAACCTTCGTTGTTGGCGGTGTAGGCGCCGAAAGGGCCGGCGACATAGGCGCAGGCCGGGCCGTTATAGTCCTTGATCAGCGGATTGATCTGGAAGCATTCGAGGTTCGCGAGCGCCGCACCGGCGTGATAGGCCATGGCATAGCCGTCGCCGGAATTGGCGGCGTTCTCGTAGGTGCCGAACATATAGCCGGAGGTTGGCAGCCCGAGCCGACCGGCGGCGCCCATGCACAGGATCACCGCCTTGGCCTTGATCACGAGCATCTCGGCGGTGCGCGTGTTGACGCTGATCGCGCCGGCAATGCGGCCGTCGGCGGACTTCAGCAACCGCGTCGCCATATAGCGGTTGGAGATCAGGATGCGGGCCCGGCGGAGCTGACGGTACAGCGCCTTCTTCACGGTCTCGCCGTTCGGCATCGGCAGCACGTAGGTGCCGATGTGGTGCACCTTCTTGACGGCATAGTCGCCGTTCTCGTTCTTCAGGAAGCGGATGCCGAAACTGTCGAGCTCCTCGATGATCTTGTAACAATTCTGCGCGTATTTATAGACCGCCTTCTGATCGACGATGCCGTCGTTCGCGATGGTGATCTCCTTGGTGTACTGCTCGGGCGTCGCGTAGCCGGGAATGACGGCGTTGTTCAGCCCGTCCATGCCCATCGAGATTGCGCCGGAGCGCTTGACGTTGGCTTTTTCGAGCAGGACGACGTTGGCCTTCGGATTCCTGAGTTTCGCCTTCAGTGCCGCCATCGGACCGGCCGTGCCGCCGCCGATGACCAGCACATCGCAGGAAACCTCCGAAAGTCCGTCGACGATCTGATCTAGTGCCATCGCTTGCTCCTGGTTCGCCGGCATGTCCGGCGCCTTTGCATCAGAGTTGTTCAGGTGGGGTCCCGGCGATAGCAATTAGTTGTCGCCGGAGAGAGATTTGCCCTCACCGCTCCACGAACGCTTTCTCGATCACGAAGTGGCCGGGCTGGCTGTGATTGCCTTCGGCAAAACCGCGATCCCTGAACATCACGTGGAGCTCTTCGAGCATCTCGGGGCTGCCACAGAGCATGATGCGATCGGTCTCGCGGTCGAGGCCGGGCTGGCCGATGTCCTCGAAGAGCTGGTTCGACGCGATGAGGTCGGTGATGCGGCCGCGATTGCGGAACGGCTCGCGCGTGACGGTCGGGTAATAGATCAGTTTGTCCCTGATCAGGGGACCAAGGAATTCATGGCTACGCAGGCTGTCGACCAGGTGCTCGCCATAGGCGAGTTCGGAAACCTGGCGGCAGCCATGGGCGAGCACGATGGTCTCATAGTTCTCATAGACGTCGGGGTCCTTGATCAGGCTTGCGAACGGTGCGAGGCCCGTGCCGGTGGACAGCAGGAGCAGCCGCTTTCCCGGAATGAGATTACCGGTGATCAGCGTGCCCGTGGGCTTGCGGCCGACCAGGATGATGTCACCCTCCCTGATCTTCTGGAGCCGCGAAGTGAGCGGACCATCCGGCACCTTGATCGAGAAGAACTCGAGATTCTCCTCGTGATTGGCGCTCGCCATGCTGTAGGCGCGCATCAGCGGCCGGCCGTCGACCTCGAGCCCGATCATGGCGAACTGGCCGTTCTGGAAGCGGAAGCCGGGATCGCGTGTCGCGGTGAAGCTGAACAGGGATTCCGTCCAGTGCTTGACCGAGAGGACCGTCTCCTTCTGAAAAGCGCTCATCGTTCGTCTCTCCTTGCTTGCCCGATGCCGGGGAAAGTTTCGGAGAGGAGCAGTTCCCGCAACGGCGAACTGCCGTTCCCGGTCGATTAGTTTCACATTTCGCGGGCAATGATCGAGGAGGAGGCAGCCGCGCTGTGCTCGTGATTGTCGCGTCCGCTCAAGTCCGGCAATTAGTTGCTATCGGGACGCTTTCTTTGCCGGCTAGGAGGAGACTGGAGGCTTGCCATGACCATGACTGCACTGGTCGCACCAACGGTGACCGACTACGCAACAAGCGCCGATCTCGCGACACTCGTCGTGCGCACCGCGCACGATGGCGAGATCATGCTCGGCGCCGAGCAGCTCCGCCTCTCCTGCAAATGCGCCCACTGCACCCGCGCCCGCTTCGACGGCCGCTTCCCCCAGGCGTTTCCGGGCATCGCCATTACGGAGATCGGCGACCTCGGCTACGGGTTGAACATCTCGTTCTCGGACGGTCACAACCGCGGGATCTACCCGAAGCCGTATCTGCTGAATTTGGCGGGGCGGTAGACCGAAGCAGACTCGGCATTGGTGCGAGCGCGGGCCCCAAGCTCCTCTGTCATTCCCCGCGAAAGCGGGGAATCCAGTACGCCGCGGCCTCTCCGTAACTCATTGCTGTCTCTGGAATACTGGATCGCCCGCCTTCTCGGGCGATGACAGAGGAGTGGACGGCGCCGGCCTGCCACAAGCGTTCCCCTAAGAGGCCTGTCCCGCGCCCCGTCTGGCACGGACATTGCTCCTCTTTAGAACGGTTTGAACATCCGGAGGCAAATGATGTTGCAGGCGGCGAATGCGGTTCGCGGGACTGTTCCCGCAACGGTCCGGCCTGCCGGAAGCTCCTCGCTGCTGCTCACCGAGAACCAGCAGTGGATCGGTGGACCTCCGCCGCTGATGGACAAGCTGACCCCGCGCGAGCGCGAATTGGTGCTGAAGCAGGGGCGCCGAAAGGTGCTCAACCGCGGCCAGACGCTGTTCAGCCAGGGCGGCAAGCATGACGGCATCTGGCTGATCGAGAGCGGCCGCGTCCGCGTCTTCTACACCTCGCCGCTGGGCCGCGAGATCACGCTCGCCTACTGGCATGTCGGCAATTTCGTCGGCGGCCCCGAAGTGTTCGAAGGCACCGTGCACCAATGGTCAGGGGTTGCATCCAGCAATTGCTGCGTCGTGCACCTTCCCGGAAAGGAGCTGCGAACACTCGCGGCCGAAATCCCCAACCTCGCGATTGGCCTGATCGAAGGGCTGACCTTCAAGGGCAAATGCTATTCGGCGCTGGCGCAGATGCTGGGAACGCGCTCGATCACCCAGCGCCTTGCGCATCTGATGCTCCACCTCGTCGAGCTCTACGGCGTGGAAGACGCTGACGGCACGGTGATCGCCGCAGCGTTCACCCATGCCGACATCGCCCACATGGTCGGCGCGACCCGGCAATGGGTCACGATCAGCCTGAAGCGCATGCAGGAGAAGGGAATCGTTCAGACAAGGCGCTCCCAGATCGTGGTCTGCCGTCCCGGCATCCTGGAGGAGATGCGCGGCCAGGCGTCCGATTAAGACTGGTGCACATGCAATTGGCTTTCAACTGCGAAACTGCCCAAGGAGTATGCAACCGGTCTTTCCCGGCAACTAATCGACTGCGACGGTAAATCCGGATTTGCCCTGCCCGCCCCCTCAACCAATCATGGCAACCACAGCACATCCAACCGAATGAGGATGAGAATGGTCCGCCATCTTCCCACGCTCTCGATCGCGATGTCGGTGACATCGCTGGCGCTCTTGCTGGCGCAGCCCGCGACGGCGGAGACAGTCACCTTCGGTATCGGCACGCAGGACACCACGACCAACACGGTCACCGCCGGCGTCGTGATCCGGCAGCTTCACCTCCTCGAAAAATATCTGCCAACCGACGGCAAATACGCCAACATCAAGTTCGAGCTGGAATGGCAGAATTTTACGTCCGGTCCGCCCGTCACCAATGCGATGATGGCGAACAAGCTCCAGATCGGCATGATGGGCGACTATCCGCTGATCGTGAACGGCTTCACCTTCGAGAGCAATCCCGAGAGCAAGAGCCGGCTGATCGGCGTTGCCGCCTACAGCCTCTCCGGCTCCGGCAACGGCATCGTCGTCCACAAGGATTCGCCCTACTACGATCTCGCCGATCTCAAGGGCAAGCTTGTCAGCGTGCCCTTCGGCTCAGCCGCGCACGGCATGGTGCTGAAGGCGATGCAGGACCGCGGCTATGCGTCCGACTTCTTCCAGCTCGTGAGCCAAAGCCCCGAGGTCGGCTCGACCAATCTCCAGGAGAAGAAGATCGACGCCCATGCCGACTTCGTTCCGTTCGCCGAGCTGCTGCCGTTCCGCGGCTTCGCGCGCAAGATTTTTGACGGCGTCGAGACCAACCTTCCGACCTTTCACGGCATCGTCGTGCGCACCGACTTCGCCGAAAAATATCCGGAGGTCGTCGTCGCCTACATGAAGGCGATCATCGCAGCCAATCAGTGGCTGCGCGACGATCCCAAGCTGGCGGCCGAGAAGATCCAGGAATGGACCGGCATCAGCAAGGAGGTCGTCTACATCTTCCTAGGTCCCAGCGGCAACATGACCACCGATCCCACGATCAAGCCAGCACTGATCGACGCGGCCACCACCGACGTCAAGGTGCTGCAGAATCTCGGCCGCATGAAGGAGTTCGATCCGAAGAAATGGGTCGACGACAGCTCCATCCGCAAGGCCTATGCCGAGATGAAGCTCGATTATGACGCGCAGCTCGCGAGCACCAAGAACTACGAGATCTCCGGCGAGGACAGCTTCTGCAGGAAGCCGATCGTCGATCCGCGCAAGGCCGGCGAGGTCTGGGTCGACGATGCCGGCATCCTGCCCTTCGCCAGCGCGGCCTGCACGCTCGGCGCCTATGCCGACCTCAAGGCCAAGGGCAAGAAGATCAACGTCGCCTACGTCTTCGACACCACCCGCGGCATCAAGCTGTTCGCCGACCAGGCCTTCTATGCGGTCGGCGCCGGCGACGTCGCACCGTTCCTCGTGAAGAAGGACGCGGAAACCTATGCGACCAAGATCAACGGCAAGGTTCTCGGCTTCGATGATGCCGTGAAATCGGCGGTCACCGGGGGCAAGACGTGAGCAGCAGTCCCGCCATCCTGCGCCATCAGGAGGACGCCATGCCGGCAGCCGCAGCCGTCACAGAGCCCTCGCCTGCGCCTGTCGCGACGCCGACCCCCGCGTCGCCCTCATTCGGCGCCCTGGCAGGTCGCTGGTATCGGCTCAACCAGGACAGGTTGCGTGCGACCGCCATCGGCGTGATCTCGCTCGCCGCCTTCCTGCTCGTCTGGCATCTGCTCACGACCTACCGCGTCGTGTTCTTCGTGCGTTTCACCAACGTGCCCTCACCACTGGCGGTCTATGCGAGCTTCACCAAGGCGATCCACGATCCCAAATTCCTGATGCACATCCTGCTCAGCTGCCGGCGCATATTCTTCGGCTTCTCGCTGGCTGCGATCGTCGGCGTGCCGCTCGGGCTGATCATGGGCCGCTTCAAGCTGGTCCATGAGGTGGTGTTCCCGGTTGCGGAAGTGCTGCGGCCGATCCCGGCGATCGCCTGGGTGCCGATGGCGATCATGCTGTGGCCGACCAACGAGCAGAGCATCGTCTTCATCACCTTCCTTGGATCGTTCTTCCCGATCCTGGTCAACACGCTGCACGGCATGTCGCTGGTCGATCCAGTGCTGGTACGCGCGGCGCAATGCCTGGGGGCGCGCGAGCGCTCGATCTTCCGCGAGGTGTATTTTCCGGCCTCGCTCCCGCACATCTTCACCGGCCTCACCATCGGAATGGGGGTTGCCTGGGTGTCGCTGATCGCGGCCGAGATGATCTCCGGGCAATACGGCATCGGTTACTTCACCTGGGAGGCCTATTCGCTGGTCCAATATGCCGACATCGCGCTCGGCATGATCGCCATCGGCGTGCTCGGCCTCGGATCGAGCCTGCTGATCCGCGGCGCCGGACAATTGGTGATGCCATGGAGGGCGAAATGAGCGAGATCGCGACCGCCACCCCGCAGGGACATATCGAGGTCAGGAATTTTTCGCTGATCTACGAGACCATCGACGGATCGGTCGAGGCCGTCACCAACACGCATATCCATGTCAAACCGGGGGAATTCGTCTCGATCGTCGGGCCATCGGGTTGCGGCAAGTCGACCTTCCTGAATGCGGTGGCTGGGTTTCTCAAACCCACCACCGGCACCATCACGGTCGACGGCGAACGCGTCAGTAGGCCGAGCGCCGAGCGAGGCATGGTGTTCCAGCAATATTCGCTGTTTCCCTGGAAGACGGTGCGGGAGAACGTCGAGTTCGGCCTGAAGATGCGTGGCATGCCCCGCTCGCAGCGCGAGCGCGCGGCGCGCACGCTGCTCGGGCTCGCGGGCCTCGAGGCCTTCGAGAAGCATTATCCGGAAAAGCTCTCCGGCGGCATGAAGCAGCGCGTCGGCATCGTGCGTGCGCTCGCGACGGGGCCGAAGGTGCTGCTGCTGGATGAACCCTTCGGCGCGCTGGACGCGCAGACCCGGGTGATCATGCAGCAGATCCTCACCAACATGTGGCAGCGGCTGAAGATCTCGGTCTTGTTCGTCACCCACGACATCGACGAAGCAATCTTCCTCTCCGATCGGGTCTACTGCATGACCGCGCGGCCCGGCTCGATCAAGGCGGAGATCCCGATTCCGCTGGAGCGGCCGCGACAACAATCCATGATGATGTCCTCGGAGTTCCTGGCGCTGCGCCGCGGGTTGATGTCCCTGATCCGCGAGGAAAGCCTGAAGGCGATGGGCGGCGAGATCAACGACCTCGGTATGCAAGGGCTCAACATCGAGCTGCACGGCCACTCTCTGGCGGACGTGTTGTAAGCGGCGTTCTCGTGAACTGATTTCCCTTCTCACGTTGTCGGGGAAGGTGGCGCGCACAGCACGCCGGATGAAGGGTTGCGTCCGAGAATATCATGAGCGTGTCTCTCGCGGAGAGAGACCCCTCACCCGGCTTCGCTCACGCGAAGCCACCCTCTCCCACAAGGGAAGAGGGTTCAGTGTGCGTCCCTCACTTGAACCAGTGCACCAGTCCGATGCTGATCCCGAGCAGCAGCATCAGCGACAGCGTCACTGCCGCCGTCACGCGTCCCCCGACGTTGGCGAGCACGCGCACGTCGACGCCGAGACCGAGTGCGGCCATGGAGACGACGGTGAGGAAGCTTGTGATCTTCGTCACCGGACCGACTACGGTTGACGGAACGATCTCGAGCGAACGGAGCGTGGCGAGCGCGAGAAAGCCGAGGATGAACCAGGGCACGAGCCGGAAGAAGCCGACGCTGGTCTTCTTCGCTCCGCCCTGCCGGCGCGAAGCAACGAGCGAGAGGCCGACGACGACCGGCCCCAGCATCAACACGCGCATCAGCTTCACGAGCGTTCCGATCTGCGTGCTGACGAGGCCAGCCGGCACGGTCGCCGCGAGCACCTGCGGCACGGCGTAGACGGTCAACCCTGCGAGGATGCCATATTGCGTCGCCGTCAGTTGCAAAAGCGGGATGAGCAGCGGCAGGCCCAGCACCATCATCACGCCGAGGATCGCGGTGAAGGAGATCGAGGATGCGATCTCGTCATTGTTGGCCCCGATGATCGGCGCCACGGCGGCGATCGCCGAGTTGCCGCAGATGGAATTGCCGCAGGCGATCAGGATCGACAGCCGTGTGGACAGGCCGAGCATGCGGCTTAAGCCAAACGAGACGCAGAGCGCGACCACGACCACGGCGGCGATCGAAGCGAGCAGCGTCACGCCCGAGGCGGCGATCGCGGCAAAGCTGATGGAGGCCCCGAGCAGCATCACCGCGACTTCGAGGAGTTGCTTGGCGCTGAAGGCGACGCCGGCCTGCCAGCGCTCGGACGGCTTCCAGAAGCTGCGTACGGCCATGCCGAGCAGGATCGCCATCACCAGCGCCTCTACATAGGGATGCGCGAAGGCGTGCCGTTCGGTGGCTTCAAGGGCGGCTGAGATGCCGGCAATGCCGATGCAAAGGAGAACGCCCGGAATCAGCGCCACAATGCGGCCGGCAGTGGTCGCCGGTCTTGTGCCGGCTGAAGAGGATGCTTCGTTCTGGGCCACTCAAATCTCCCGAAGGAGAAGATTTTATGCGCGAGAGGGCGCAAGAGGGCAATATATTTTCGATTCCGGCCGGCGGAAGCAAGTAATGTCCTTAAAGGCTATTCTCCTGTGCGCGCAGGCGAGTGCGGCCCAAAGGATGGCCTTCGAGCACATTGCAGACAGAAGGGAGCGGCTGCTCGGATGGCCTAGAAGATCAGGCCCTTGGCCAGGGATGCGACGCGGCTAAAACCGTCGAAAACGCCAGGCTCGAAGAAGGCGGCGCGGGCGAGCACGATGGCCCCGACCAGCGACCAGAACAAACCGGTGCCCGTCCACAGCAGATATTTGGAGGCGCGAGACTGCGGCCGGTCGTCCCTTGCCGGGGCCAGTCGCTCGCCAAAAGGCTCGAAATTTGCGCGTTCCATCGCGAGGCCAATCCACTGAATTCTGAACGGAATGTCGTCGTTTGCGCTTCTCTCGGCAATGGAACTGATTGGCTTTTTTCGCCCCCGCGCGGGAATTTCCTTCCGCGGGAGCAGGCTACAACGATAGCTTTCTTCTTTGGCGGCGTCTGGGCCCAAGCCCCCTGCCCGGTTCGGCAGTAAAGTGCGACGATCGCATTGGTCGCCTTCGCCGGACTTGGGATCATTCATGAACATCGAACTGCCGCGCCAGCACCTCGACCTCGCCTCCGCAATCGCCGAGGGCGACATCCGCTGCCTCCTGATGGTGCTCGTTCACATGACCGGCGACGAGCGGTGGCTCGCCCAGCCCTATTTGCCGAAGCGCGACATCCGTCTCATCCCTGATCCCGAGGCCGGCGTGCCGAGGGACGCGCAGGACGAAATCCGCGCCGCTGTGGTCGGACTCTTTGCCGACGGCAATCCAACACCAGTCATCACCGATCCTGGCGAAGAGCTGCTTCTGAAGATGATGCGTGCCTGCCTTGGCGAGAATGTCGCGCCGGAATATGCGCCGCTGATGCGCGAGGAGATGGGTTTCGCGCCGCGCGAGGCGCGCTGGAGCAGACGTCCGTTCGACGCGCAATTGGCGGAGCAGCACGTGCTGATCGTCGGCGCCGGCGTCTGCGCCATCGCGCTTGGCGTGGCGCTCGGCCATCTCGGCATTCCCTACACCATCGTCGAAAAGAATGCCGAGCTCGGCGGCACCTGGTGGATCAACCGCTATCCCGGTTGCGGCGTCGACACGCCGAACCACTCCTATTCCTACTCCTTCGGCCCGCGCAACGCGTGGACCCGTTATTTCTGCCAGCGCGAGGAGTTGCTCGATTACCTCAGGAAGGTCGCCGACGAGTTCGGCCTGCGCAAGCATCTGCGGCTGAACACGCAACTGACCTCGTCGCGATGGGACGAGAGCAGGCGCCGCTGGATCTCGACGCTGAGGACAAGCAGCGGCGAAGAAACGTTCGAGTCCACGGCACTCGTCAGCGCGATAGGCCAGCTCAACGATCCCTCCCGCGCGCGGTTCAAAGGCGAGGAGGATTTCAAGGGCCGGATCCTCCATTCGGCGCTGTGGTCGAACGACATCAACGTCGACGGCAGGCATGTCGCGATCATCGGCACCGGCGCGACCGCGATGCAGCTCGTGCCGGCGATCGCACCCCGCGCTGCTTCCGTCACCGTCTACCAGCGCTCCGCGCAATGGGCGCGACCGGTGAAGGGCTATTCCGATCCAATTACACAGGGCGCGCGCTGGCTGCTCGCGCACCTGCCGTTCTATGTGCAGTGGTACCGCTTCAACATGTTCTGGCGCTATGGCGACGGCCTGTTGCCGTTCCTGCGCAAGGATCCAGCCTGGCCGCATCCGGAGCGTGCGGTCAACAAGGGCAATGACCGGCACCGCCAGGAGTTGACGGACTTCATCCTTTCCGAGCTGAAGGACCGCCCTGACCTGATCGCCAAATGCGTGCCGACCTACCCGCCTTACGGCAAGCGCATCCTGCTCGACAACGACTGGTTCAAGACGCTCACGCGCGGCAATGTCGAGCTGGTCACCGACTCGATCGATCATGTCGATCGCGATGGCATCGTGACATCCGACGGCGAGAACCGCCGGGCCGACATCATCGTGGTCGCGACCGGATTCAAGGTCACCGAGATGGCGGCCCGCCTCGACATCACCGGCCGCGACGGCAGGAATCTCCGCGACGCCTGGGCGGGCGACAATCCGACCGCGTTTCTCGGCCTCACCGTCCCGGGCTTCCCGAACTTCTTCTGCATGCTGGGCCCGAACTCCGGCCCTGCGCATGGCGGCAGCGTGATCTTCCAGTCGGAATGCCAGAGCCGCTACATCTCGGCCTGTCTCGTCGAGATGATGGAAAACAGTGTCGCCGCCATCGACGTCCGCCAGGATGTGCACGACGATTACATCCGGAAGGTCGATGCCGAGCACGAGGCGATGATCTGGACCCATCCGGGCATGACCACCTACTACCGCAATACAAGCGGCCGGGTGTTCTCAGCGATGCCGTGGCGCTTCGTGGACTACTGGCGGATGACGCACGATCCGGATCTCGGCGACTACCGCCTGACGAAGGCGTGAACCTGGCGACGCTTGGCTTCGGCCGGCGACTGCGAAGCAGGCGCGGGCCCTGCGCCATCGACTGCGCTGATCCGCGGTGCCTGAGCCTTCGATGTTTGAGGGTTCGGTGCTTGAGTCCTTGGCGTCTGGACGAGAAACGCCGGCGGCTGCGCCGGTCGTTCAGACGCTCGCACGTACGGCTCCCACTTCAGATATTTGGCGCGGCGCTTTTGCGAGATGCGATCACGCGTGACATATCCCGCCGCAAACGAGATCGCGGCGACCAGAATGAGGATGAGAACGCCAAGCATTCGGACCGTTCCGTACGAAGATTTCGGATCGTGCCTATCAATGCCAGCAACCTAACCCCGATGTGACCATTTCGAGGAAATTAAGCGACGACGTGAACTGATCCGTGATCGCATGTTTCTCGCGCGCGTAGGAACTTTTCAGCGAGATGCGAAAACTGCGCATTGTTAGGTTTGCAACTACGGAGCGACGCTGCGGAACGCACGTTGCCTAATGCGTGATCATCATGCCAGATGTAACGGCGCAGTTACGCCGCCAGGCTGCTCTCGACCGGCGAGAACGGCAGACCGAGACTCTCGGCCACCGCCTTGTTGGTGATGCGGCCGCGATAGACGTTGAGGCCGTTGCGCAAATGCGCATTCTCGAGCACGGCTGCAAAGCCCGTGCCCGCGAGCATCAGCCCGAACGGCAGCGTGGCATTGTTCAGCGCCTGGCTCGACGTCACCGGAACCGCGCCCGGCATGTTCGCGACACAGTAATGCACGACGCCGTCGACGTCGTAGGTCGGCTCGGCATGGGTCGTCGGACGCGAGGTCTCGAAACAGCCGCCCTGATCGATCGCAACGTCGACCAGCACGGCGCCTGGCCGCATCGGCTTGAGCATCGCGCGCGTAACCAATTTCGGAGCGCTCGCACCGGGTACCAGCACCGCGCCGATCACGACATCAGCGGAAAACACCTCGTCCTCGACGGACTCGATCGTGGAGAAGCGCGTGCGCACGCGCCCAAGGAACATATCATCCAACTCACGCAGGCGCGGGATGGAACGATCGATCACGGTAACCTCTGCACCAAGACCCGCCGCCATGCGTGCCGCCTGGGTTCCGACGACCCCGCCGCCGAGCACGACGACCCGCGCCGGCTGCACACCGGGCACGCCGCCGAGCAGCACGCCGCGTCCGCCTGCCGAACGCTTGAGCGCGGCGCCGGCCGCCTCGATCGCGAGGCGGCCGGCGACTTCGCTCATCGGCGCGAGCAGAGGGAGCTGGCCGCGCGCGTCAGTGACGGTCTCATAGGCAATGGCAGTGCAGCCGGAGGTGAGCAGCCCCTTGGTCTGCGCGGGGTCGGGCGCGAGATGAAGATAGGTGAAGAGGATCTGGTTCTCGCGAAGCTGCGTCCACTCGCTCTGCTGTGGCTCCTTCACCTTCACGATCATCTCGGACTTGGCAAAGATCTCGCGCGCGTTGCCCGCAATCGAGGCGCCCGCCTTGCGGTAGACTTCGTCGGAGGCGCCGATGCCCTCGCCCGCACCAGTCTCGACCCAGACCTCATGCCCGGCCGCGACATATTCGCGAACAGCGCCCGGGGTGAGCCCGACGCGATACTCCTGCACCTTGATCTCCTTGGGAACACCAACGCGCATACCGAGCTCCTTGTCTTAACGTCTTGATTCTTCTCCTCATCGTAGCGGCGGCCCCGGTTTGGTTTCGTGCAAATATCAGCTAGTTTCGGTACCCGGACGCCGGTTTCCGGCGCCGATTGTCACTTCCACGCTGGAAACGAAACCTTGGCCCTCGACCGAAAAGATCTCGCCATCCTCGCGGAACTCACCACTAATGCGCGAGCCAGTCACACCGAGCTCGCCAACAAGGTCGGCCTGTCGAGTACGGCGCTGGCGCGACGGCAGAAGGCGCTGGAGGATGACGGCTATATCCACGGCTACCAGGCCGCGCTCGATCTCGGGCAATTCGGCCTCACCACGACAGTGCTGGTGCGGATCGCGCTGGAGAGCCAGAGCGACGAGGCGCTGAAGGCCTTCGAGGCCGAGGTGGTGAAATGCCCCTCCGTCGTGCGCTGCTTCCTGATGTCGGGCACCGACGACTACATTTTGATCGTGCTCGCGCGCGACATCCAGGATTTCGAGCGCATCCACCGCACCGAGCTGTCGCGCCTGCCTCGTGTCGCCCGGGTCCAATCGAGCTTCGCCCTACGCGAAGTCGTCAACCGCGCCGTGCCGACCGTGGTCTTCGGCGAGATAAAGCGCTGATTGCGCCATTGCTCCAGTCGCGTCGTCGTACCGCGTCGCGCTCAGCGACTTCCTTCGTGTTCACCACGGATGTCACGATTGGGCTACGGGTACTCTCGTTAGAGATAAACATCTTACGTGAACTGGTTCACAGATGGACGGGTCAGACCGCGATACGCTAACTCAGGTTCTCGGCCGACGTGCGCCAGTGCGGTCAGCATGTTCGAGAATGCGTCTGACATCGACACGCACCGCTCTGTCACACGTGTTTCACAATGCCGGATCTATGAGCCTGTCTGAATGGGGTTCGATGGCATGCTGTACGGCCGTGAGCCTGCGGGTGCTTTCCAATAATCCAAGAACGACCAAGCGCTTCACTTTACGCAATTCAGAAGATTGATCGGAGAACAAACTACACGACAAACTAATTGGAGGAACCAATGGTGAAGAGAGCGATAACGCTAGGCGGCGGCGGTCCAGCAGCGGGGCTGCACATCGGGGTTCTGGAAGCTCTTGCCAACGCAGATATCAAGTTTGACGTGTGGGCTTTGTCCTGCATCGGCGCTTGGGTCGGGATCGTCTATAATCAGTTTGATGGAGTTAAAAATACAGATAGGGCGGAAAAGACCTATCAGTTCTTCAAGAACGGCGTGTTCCGAGACGACGAAGGCTACAAGCACTTTCCCATAAACACGGTGTTCGGTCCGGATTGGGAAAGTATCGGCAGGGCAATGACCAGCTTCGTCACAGATCCCAAAACCTATAAGGATTTATGGGACCCACGAGCGATGGCGAGTGCCGTCGGGGAGTCCATGTCGTTCTGGTGCGCTCAACACCCTGAAGCAGACGGCCGGAATAAGTTCGCGATGCCGGACGAAGGCGACATAAACAGATGGATCCTCAATCAGGTGCTGGCACCCAATCCTTTCGTTCGCTACGCTACGTCCATGATGTATCTGTCCCATGTCACCGGCCTCTCCAGGATCAACTATCCAAAAAGCCAGTTCATGAAGAGCATAAATTTCGAGGAGCTGAACAAGCCCGAAAAGCCCCTGATATTTCATAACGCTTGGAATCTTGACGATCACAGGCTTGCGTTGTTTTCCAACCGTCCGATGACCCAGCAGGACAAGGACAAGGAGTACAGGGTTCCGATCAGCGCGTCGAGCTTGTGTGCATGTTCAGCCCTTCCCTTCATCGAGGAAACGGTGAAGATCGATGGCGCTACTTACTGCGAGGGAGCGCTGGTCGACACGGTCAACTTTGAGAGTTTGATCCAGGAGCACCGCAAGCAAGGCGAGGAGCTGGACGAAATATGGGTGAGCCGAATCGTCGATTCGAAGCAAGTCCGCAAACCGAAAGACCTTCACGATGCCCTGGCAAATCTCTGCCAATTGTTCGCGGCGACCGTTGGCGAAGATGACGTCAGGCTCTTCAAATACCACGTGCGGTTCGACGGAAAAAAGGAGGATCGGTGGCAAGGCACCATCGTGGAGATTCACGTACCGGGGCACATCAGTTTCAAATGGAATCACAGCAACCTGGACGCTGGGCGCAAGTTGGGGAAAGCCGCTGCGGAACAAGCGATCGACGCATACAAGGTACATCAAAACGGTACGCCGCCTCCCGGGCCGCACTTCATAAACGAGAATCCGGCGAAGGACCACAAGGATGGGTGGCAAGGGGTGCAAAATACCTATCGAGAATGTCAACAGCAATTGGATGCATGACGCCAGATAGAGCGGCTTTGCGACCGACGTGCTGAGCAAGGCCACCACACCCGTAGTCCAAGCAGAATTACCGCAGCCGGTCGAGCAACATCTTTGCTTGCCTTAGATCCTGCGTTTCAAGTCCCTCGCTGAACCCGGTGTAGATGGGGGCGAGCAGGTCAAGCGCCTCCTCGCGCCTGCCCTGATCGATCCACAAGGCGGCAAGGTCTACTGCAACTCGAATTTCGAGGGCCTTGGCGTGTTGGCTTCTTGCAATCGTCAAACCATGATCGAGGATCGATTGCGCCTCGGCGCCGGCCTGCGGAACGCCATGGAGGAGCAACGCGCGCGCCTTCAGTCGGTAGAGCTCGGCCTCAAATATCCGTTCGCTGTTGCGGCTGGTTGTAGCGAGGCCCTGTTCGATCAGCTCCAGCGTAGCTTCGTATTGATGGCTCGACAACAGGGCCGGACTCAGGAGCACGTATAGTGCAGTGATGCCGAGCTGATAGCCCGCGCTGCGATATTCGTTCATCGCAGTCCGGATTTCCGCGAGCGCAGCGGACGACGGATCAAGAAAGCTGGCACTTATCCCCCGGACGGCGCGCGCCAATCCTCGCCATTGCCGGAATCCGTGCTCCTCTGACAAGGCGAGACAGCGTTCGGCATAGCGGTGCGTGGCGAGGAACTCGCCCCGCAGAGCGTGGAGAATGGACGCATAGTAACATGCATAGGCCTGCGAATGCGGATGACTGGTGTCGTCGGCACGCTGAATGGCGGCATTGAGACGTGCGACTGCGGTATCGGCGCGGCCCAGCAGCCAGAGCGCCCATGACATCAGGGCAAGGTCGGCCACGCCCGCGTCCTGGCCGGCGGCACGCGCCGCCAATCTGTCCTGCTCGCTGCTCGCCTCGAATGCTTCGTAGGCCCGTTCGATCACGTCGTGGGCGCCCGTGAGATGTCCCATGAAAAGGCGAATCATCCCCTGCCCGCGCATCGCGTTGAGCAACGTTGGTCGATCGCCGCGGGCCTCCGCGAGATCGAGCAGTGCCGAGATCATTTCCTCGGCGACCGGCAACTCACCACGAATGACGCTCGCAGTGGTCAACCAAAACATGATTTGTAGTTGCTCGGGGGGATCTCCGAGGCGCTGGCACAGTTCGCGCGCGCGAGCGAAGGTCGCCACCGCATGTGGCGAGGCCGGCCCCTCGGTAGCGATCAGGCACGGTCCCAGCGCGAATTGGAAATCGAGCTCCCGTCTGTCCCTCTGTGCGCTGTCGGCCAAATGGGTCGAGACCTCGATGCCTTTCCGCAAGTGTGCGATGGCTTCGAGGTTGGCGGAGCGCATGGCCGCCTTCTTGCCCGCCTGAAGCCAATACCCTCCTGCCTTTTCGAACAGTCCCGCCTCCGTAAGGTGGAGTGCGAGAGTCTCGGGTTGTGTCTCCACAATTTCCGGGAACCGTTCTTCGAAGACGTCTGCGATGGTGGCATGCAGCGCTGCGCGTCGGCTCTTCAGAAGCCCCGCTTCCGCCGCGTCCCGCACGAGCGCATGCTTGAAGGTATAGACCGCACGAGGTATCTCGCCCCGGCAGAATATCAATTCCGCCCGAACCAACGTGGCAAGCGCCTCCTCAAGCCTTTGTCTTGGCAGCCCGGCAACAGCGCTCAGCAGTTCGTAAGAGAACTCGCGTCCTACGACTGCGCCGATCTGAGCCACGTCCTTCACTGGGGCCAATCGGTCGAGTCTGGCCATCAGCGATGCGTTCAATGTCGTTGGAATCGCCATCGAGGGTAGCGGACGGCTGAGCATGTAGTGGTCGTCCCGCTCCTGCAACAGCCCGGTTTCGAGCACGGCCTTCGTCAGTTCCTCGACGAACAGTGGCACACCGTCGGTACGGGCGAGGATCTGGTCCATGACCTCCTCCGGGAGCGTCTTGCCGGCAGTGATGCGCTCGACCAATGCCGCCCCGTTGCGCCGATTCAGTCGTGTGAGCGAAACCGTCGTCACGTGCGCATGACCAGGCCATGGCGGCGTAAACTCTGGTCTCGCGGTGATGAGCAGCAGCACTCGAAGTCGCGGCACTCTCTCCAGTGTAACCGTAAGCAGCTCCAGCGAGGTCGGGTCCGCCCAATGGGCATCCTCGAAGATGAGGAACACTGGCTGCCGCGCCGCCAATGCCTCGAGCTGAGCCAAGAACGCCGCCAGCGTCATTTCCTTGCGTTTCTGCGGACTCAGTTCGGGCAGACGATAGCGGTCACTGATCGGCAGCGACAGAAGGTTGGCCAGAGCCGGCACCACGCGGTCTACGTCAGCGCCAGACCGCAAGAGCAGAGCTTCAAGCTTGGCGAACTTTTCCGTCGGGGTCTCGCCTCGCTCGAATCGGGTGGCACGCTCGAGGTTGGCGATTAGTGGATACAGCGCACTGTTGGTGTGGTGCGCCGAGCAGAAATGGCGCACCGTGATGTGTGGTTCGGCCCGGAGTCGCTCTTGAAGCGCCAGCGCGATGTGCGACTTACCAATACCTGGCTCTCCAGTTAGAACCACCACGCAGCCTTCGCCTGACGCGGCATGCTGCCAGCGCCGCAACAGCATCTCGATCTCCTCGTTACGCCCAATGAGCGGTGTCAATCGAGTCTTGCGTTGCGCCTCGAAACGGCTTTCCACACCGCTTATCCCGAGCACCTGCCAGGCCGGTATCGGCTCCGCCCAACCCTTGAGCGCGATAGAGCCGAGATCGCCGTATTCGAAGTATCCGGCGGTGAGCTGGTGCGTACTCTCGGAAATCAGCACCATACCGGGCTCGGCGAACTGCTGCAGGCGAGCAGCCAGGTTCGGTGTTTCACCAATGACCGCCTGCTCCTTGGCGGAGCCTTCGCCGGTCAGATCGCCCACGACTACCATGCCGGTGGCGATCCCAACGCGGACCTGTAGCTTGGCGCCGAAATCTATCCGGAGGTTGGCTACGGCATCGACCAGCGCCAACCCCGCGCGTGTCGCCTGCTCGGCATCGTCCTCGTGCGCCTGGGGGTAGCCGAAATAGGCAAGCACGCCATCCCCCATGTACCGCGCGATGATGCCCTCATTCCGCGCGACGATCTCCGCGATGCAGTCGTGATAGGCGCCGATTACCGAGCGTAAGTCCTCTGGATCCAGTCGGGCAGCAAGCGCCGACGAGTCCACCAGATCGCAAAACATGACCGTGAGTTGGCGCCGCTCGGCGCTGTCCCGCGGCGCTGGTTTGGCGCTCCTTTGGGCCGATACAAGGACTTCACCCTTAAGTTCTGCAATCGCGCGCAGAATCTTTCGCCGGTGACCAAGCAGGACGCCGAGGTCCTTGAGGTCCTGCTCTGTGAGATCGCTGACGACCGAGAGGTCGATGGCGTGCTCGGCGAAACGCTGGGCGTACTCTCCCAAACCAATCGATGCTAGCCACTCTGCAATACCGGTCATGGCATACCTACGGCCTGTGCGATACGATGCTAATGCGCCAGCAGGACAGGCAAATCCGCGTGCTCCATGACATGGCTGGTGGCACCGCCGAATATCATTTGCCGCAACCTGTTGCGGGTGAAGGCTCCCTTTATCAGGAGATCGCAGCCCTGAGCTCTGGCCGCATCGAGGACCGCCTCGCCGGTGTTGCGATCTCCCAGTTCAACGCTCACCAGTTTGGCGGGAATGTCATTGTACTGCAATTGGCGAACTATCTGGTCCGCGGATGGGCCTGCCACGTCCTGTCCGCCAATCACCCTCAGCAACGTAACCCTTTCGGCCAAACGAAGCAGCGGCATCGCAAATGCGTTTGCACGAGCCTGTTCGGTACTCCCGTTCCAGTGGATCACGATGTTTGTCGCAATGCTTCTCGGCACGTCTGGTGGTGCCAGCAGGACAGGCCTGCCACTCTCGAACAGCGCAGACTCAATGACGCGGCGGTGAGGGCCGGCGGCATCCACGTCGGACCGCGGCATTACGATGATGTCGAAAGCACGTCCATAACTTCCGACAAAATCCTCACCTTCAGGTGCATTATCGAACCAGTCGAAGCATGGCCGGTTCGAGCTTGCGGTCGCCTTCGGAACCTCGTGCTTCAACATGAACGCCTCGAATGAACGACGCAGTTCGGCGATCTCCTCCTCACTCCTCTCATGGTACGAATCCAAGGAGAGCCCGGTAGCCAACTCTGCGACGACATATTGAGGTATGCTGAACCGGAGCGGAAAACCTTCGACATAGGCGCCAGTCCGTTGCGCCAGTCGTACCGCGACCTCGAGCGCGGATGTCATCATCGCCATGTTGTAGGTCGGTACTAGAATCGTTTTCATTCTCAACCCCCATGCTGGACACAAATCTCAGATGCGGCGCTGCTCATCTCCCAATGCAGTGACTTCCGAATGCTAGCTGTTGCCGAGGCAGACCGTTGGTGAGGCGCCAGCCATCCAGCACCCGGCGGCTTCTCGACCTCCATTTGGCGCCGCCTCACTTTATGATAGTATTGCCTGACGCGCCATTCGATGTCAGGCTGGCAAATAACGTCGTCTCTCCAACGGCGATCGCCACCTGCGTCCTTTCATCGTTCACTGGCAATCAAGAACGCACCGGGTGGCATCGCGACGGTCTTCTGCATCGTCGCGGAGTCTCAGTTTGACCACTACAAGAAGCGGTTGGCTGCTCGCTGCTCCGCTCTGAGAAGAGGCGCGAAAGCAACCATTGCTGATCGTCCAGTTGGGCCGGACGCAATCATTGTGATCGCTCCTGGCCCCTCGGGCAAATCACCGCGTCGGCTGCGAAGACGCTCCAAAGGACGCCCCGTGCCGCCAACCTCATGTCCGCTGGAAAGCCACGCGTCGCCTGCCCCTACAAACAGAGACGTCGGCAGCGGCGTCCCATCAGGGACGACGCTGTCATCGAACTGTCATCGAATATGCCGAGAGCTGTTGGCTTCGCTATTCGGGACCCACCATGGACTATTTCAAGCGCTTCAACTTCCTGTTCGCCGCCCCGGTGTTCGATGCCGACGACCTCGAGGGCATCCGCTTCAACCAGATCATCGAGGAGATCCAGCGCTCCGGCTTCGAGGTCGTGAGGGCCCGCAAGCTCGAGGATGCCGAGATCGCCGTGCAGACAGACGCCGCCATCGGCTGCATGGTGGTCGACTGGGGCAAGAAGGGGCTGGAGGGCAAGACCGCCGCCCTGATCAACCTGATGCGTCGCCGCGGTCTCGACTTCCCGATCATCCTCCTGATCCGCCGCAAGCGCTTCGAGGACCTGCCGGTCGAGGTGCTCGACTTTATCGACGGCTACGTCTTCCTGTCCGAGGAGACCCCGCCCTTCATCGCCAAGAACCTGATCAGCCGGCTCAAGCAATATGCGGAGACGCTGAAGACGCCGTTCTTCGGCGCGCTGGTCGACTATGCCGAGGAAGGCAACCAGCTCTGGACCTGCCCCGGCCACAATGGCGGCATGTTCTATAGCCGCAGCCCGATCGGCCGTGTCTTCGTCGAGCATCTCGGCGAGTCCGTATTTCGCGACGACCTCGACAATTCCGTGCTCGATCTCGGCGATCTCCTCACCCACGAAGGACCGGCGCTGAAAGCGCAGAAGGAAGCCGCCCAAATCTTCGGTGCGGAAAAGACCTATTTCGTGCTCAACGGCACCTCGACCTCCAACAAGGTTGCACTCGGCGCACTCGTCACCGACGGTGACCTCGTGCTGTTCGATCGGAACAACCACAAGGCTGCCCATCACGGCGCGCTGATGATCAATGGCGGCATCCCTGTCTACGTGCCGACCATCCGCAATGCCTGGGGCCTGATCGGCCCGATGCGCTGGGAGGAACTCGACGAGAAGGCCTTGCGCGAGGCGATCCGCAATCATCCGCTGGTCAGCGATCGCGACGCCTGGCGCAGGGAACGGCCGTTCCGCGTCGCCGTCGTCGAACAATGCACCTATGACGGCACGATCCACAGCGCCGAGATGATCTTGAAGCGCATCGGCCACCTCTGCGACTACATCCTGTTCGACGAGGCCTGGGCCGGCTTCATGAAGTTTCATCCGCTCTATGCCGGGCGTTTTGCCATGGGTCTGTCGGGCCTCACGCCAGACGCACCCGGCATCATCGCGACGCAGTCGACCCACAAGCAGCTCGCGAGCTTCTCGCAGGCGTCCCAGATCCACATCAGGGACCGCCATATCCGCGGCCAGAAGCGGCGCGTCGAGCACCGCCGCTTCAACGAAAGCTTTATGCAGCACGCCTCGACTTCGCCGTTCTATCCGCTGTTCGCCTCCCTCGACGTCGGCGCGCAGATGATGAAGGGCCGCTCGGGCGAGGTGCTGTGGGACGACACGATCCGCCTCGGCATCGAACTGCGCAAGAAGATCCGCGCCATGCGCCGCGAGTTCGAGGAGAAAGAACAGAACGTCGAGCGGCGCTGGTTCTTCGAGCCGTTCGTCCCCGATCGCGTTGCCATTCCGGATGTGAGCCGGCCGGGCGCCGCGCATAACGTCGCCTGGGAGACGCTCTCGACCGACGAGCTTGCCACCAATCCCGCGCTTTGGCAGCTCGGTCCCGACAGCACCTGGCATGGCTTCCCCGGCATGACCGAGGGCTTTGCCATGACCGACCCGAACAAGCTGACGCTGCTGACGCCAGGGTTCGATCGCGCCACCGGCACCTATGCCGAACACGGCATCCCCGCCCCCGTCGTCGCGCAATACTTGCGCGAGAATCGCATCGTTGCCGAGAAGAACGACCTCAACTCCCTGCTCTTCCTGCTGACGCCGGGCGTCGAGGCTAGCAAGGCTGGCACGCTGATCTCGGGGCTCGTCGCGTTCAAGAAGCTGCACGACGACAATACGCTGCTCGCGGACGCCATCCCCGAATTCTATCAACGACGGCAGGCGCGCTATGCCGGCGTGCGGCTGCGCGACCTCTGTGCGGAGATGCACCGCTTCTTCCGCAAGGCCGACGTCAGTGCGCTCCAGGCGCGTCAGTTCCTGCCTGAGCACCTCCCGGAGATCGCGCTGTCGCCGCGCGACGCCGCGCGCTGCCTGATCCGCAACGATGTCGACTATCTGCCGATCGAGGCCATCGCCGGCCGCATCGCGACGACGCCTTTCGTGGTCTATCCTCCCGGTATCGCCACCATCGTGCCCGGCGAGCGGCTCACGGAACGCGCGAAACCCATGATCGATTATCTCAAGATGTTCGAAACCTGCTTCAACACGTTTCCAGGCTTCGACGTCGAAATCCAGGGTGTCTACAAGGAGGTCGACGCCGCCGGCCGTATCGGGCTCTATACCTACGTGGTGGCCGAGTAGCATGAACGAAACCAGTGCAATGCGCACGAACGATGAGCCGGTCCTGGTCCGGCCCTCGCGCGACAGCGACGTCGAGGCGATGCGGGCGATCTACCGCCATCACGTCCGCCACGGCGTGGCGAAGGACGTCGAGGGCACCGGCGCGCCCGAGCCCGACGATCTGCGCGACCGGCGCAAGAATCTGCGGCAGACGCGCCTCCCCCACCTGGTCGCGACCTGGCGCGGCGAGGTGATCGGCTATGCCTATGCCGTGCTGTTTCGCAAGCGCCCGGCCTATCGCTACACCGCCAAGCACTCGATCTACGTCCATCACGACCATCTCGGCCGCGGTGTCGGACGCCTGCTGCTTCAGGAGTTGGTCGACGCTTGCGCCGCGGCCGGCTTCCGCCAGATGATCGGCTATATCGACGCCGACAATGCGCCTTCACTGGCGCTGCACGAAAAATTCGGCTTTGCCCGGGTCGGGTTGTTGTGCGGGGTCGCCTACCGCCATCGCCGCTGGTCCGATACCGTCATGGTGCAGCGATCGCTCGGCGCCGGCGCGACTGCGGCGCCGCCTGCGTCCATCCTCAGCCGCTGAACGCGCCGGACCTCCGCCTCAGGACGGAAAATCGGCCGCCTTCACATGAATACGATCCGCATGCAGGGACCAGTGATGTAACGCCTGGTCCTTGCAGAATTTCAGCTTGGCCTGCTCGGTCGCTTCGCGTTCACAGGAAGCGTCGATTTCCAGGGTTCCCTGGCAGACCTCACTCTGCCGGCCGTACTCACCGAGCACGTCCTTCATGAACCTGACGACATAGCGTGACATGGGACCTCCTGCTGCCCCGGCAGCACTCTAATCCTAATTACCCCGAAAGGGGTAAGGAGATTTTGAGAAGGATCAAACTGAGGCCGCTTCCCGGACCCAATCCCGATCCGTCAGCCGCCGCGCCTTATCGTCGCGTGACCCCAAACGTCTTCCGGAAGCGCTCGGCGTAATGCGGCCGGGCACGCATCTGGACCTCGTCGGCGGCTACACGCCACAAACCCGCAAGGTTGATGACGAGGCAGCAAAGATATCGCGTGCGTTCGTGGACCGGCGGGAATCCGCCTTTCACGGCGTTGGTGACATCCTGCAACCGATCGCGAGCGGCGCGATCAGCGAGAAAGACGTCCTCGGAGATCTCTGCGATCTCGCCAGCGGTCGCGTGCAAGGACGCACCTCACCGTCCGACATCACCTTCTTCGGAACGCGGGCGGCGGCCATCTCGACCTCATGACTTGCGAGGCCGCGTTCCAGCAGCTCGGCGCAAAGCTGGGGTAGAGGCCCTACCCCGGCGTCGCGCCGGTGGAGGCGGACGAGCGAAGGCTGGCAAGACAGGCCGACATCACCCGTCACGTGTCGATGTCGAGGAGCGACTCTGTCGTTTCCGAGTAGGCCTGAATGACCTTCGCATTGGCAATGAAGCTGTATTTTGCGGTCGTCAACTCGACGAATTCCCCGGCGAGATCGACATTCGGCGCTGCGACCAGACCATCATGGTTTGCGAAGGGAGCGCCTGGGTCGGATTGGGCGGTGAAGCTCGGCGACACCGTCGACACGGTCGCAACCGTACCGCCCGGCATCGAGCCGCTCGATTGGGCGACCTGATCGACTCGCAATGGCACATAAGCCGCGGGAAAAGTCGGAGCAATGCCCGAGCTGCCCGCACCGGCCGACGTGCTCGATCCGCCCGACGCGGGTAACGGGCCGGTCGTGTTAACATTGGCGATGTTGCTCGCGGCCACGCTTACGCGCAAACTCGCCGCAGAAAGTCCGGATGTCGCAATCGAAGGTATGCTCATGAACCCTGATCTACAGGACAAGTCATACGCGTTCATTCACGCCATCGGTAAAATCCGCCGCTTTCTGTTCTCATCCTCGTGACCAACGATCGGAGCGCAATCAGACTTCGCGCGCCCTACCCCGGCGTCACGCCAAAAGCCTGCTTGAAGCGCTCGGCGTAGCGCAGCCAGACCTCGGGGTTGATGATGCGGGGCGGCCGCTTGCCGTCGAGCGCATCGAGGACCTGCTCGGCGGCGATGCGTCCCATGTTCTGGCGGGCCTCCCGGGTCACGCCCGCGGTATGCGGGCTCGCCAGCACGTTGTCGAACTGAAGGAGCGGATGCTCCGGCGGCGGCGGCTCCTTGGACCAGACGTCGAGGCCGGCGCCGGCGATGCGCTGGTCGCGCAGGGCCTGGAGTAGCGCGCCCTCGTCATGGATGAATCCGCGCGCAGTGGTGACGAAATAGGCGTGCGGCTGCATCAGCGAAAATTCGCGGACGCCAATCATGCCGCGGCTCTCCTTGGTCAGCGGACAGGAGATCGAGACGAAGTCGGACCGGCGCAGAAGTTCGTCGAGCTCGACCTTCTCCCCGCCCCGCGCGGCCATCTCGCCTGCAGAAAGATAGGGATCGTAAGCCAGGACCTTCATGCCCAGCAGGGTGTTGCAGAGCGCGGCGATGCGGCGGCCGACATTGCCGAGCCCGACGATGCCGATTGTCTTGCCCCCGACCTCGTTGCCGATGAGATCGTTGCGGTTGACGTCGCGCTCGCGCCGCAGACGGCGATCCGACTGGATGATGCGCTTCGACAGGGTGAGCATCATCGCGAGCGCGTGTTCAGCCACCGAATGGGCGTTGCCGCCGGACTGGTTGACGACAAGCACGCCCGCCGCCGTGCAGGCCTCGACATCGACCGGATCGAAGCCGGCGCCGTTGGAGGAGACGATCAGCAGGTTCGGCGCGCGTTTCAGCAGCCCGGCCTGGGCATGGAAATGGGGAGCGAGCTCGTCGCGCGCGGCGCCGATCTGATAGACATGCGCGGCCTCCAGAATCGGCGCGTAGAATTCTTCCGGGCTTTCATTCTCGATGCGATCGAGCCGGACGTCACTCCGCGCCTTCAGGACGTCGACATAGATCGGATGTGCGAGATATTTGACGTAGAAGACGCGCTTGGTGTTGACAGGCATCGACAGGCTTCCGGCTCCTGAAAAGGAGGCACGCGGGGCCGGCGCCGCTTTGCGCCCGCTCCGGCCATCCTCCCGCAGTTCTCGTTGTGACTGGTTATGACATGGCGGTGCCGGCCACGGCAGCGCACCGGGCGCAGACCACCGTGGCAGCCCGGACATGTTGACAATCCCACCCAGCGCGTCAAGTTCGAGACCAAGGCGCCTATGAAGCGGCACCACGCATAGACCAAAAAGATGTCGCGGAAGGGAGGACGAGATGACGATCGTGGAGCAGCAGACCCCGCCCCAGATGTCTCCCACCGAACCAAGCTGGCACAGTATCGTGCTGCAAACCCTGAAGCGGAACGAGGTCAGCCTGGTGCCTTACGTGCCCGATCGGGTGCTGACGCCGCTGATCAAGGCCCTGCACGCCGACCCCTTCTTCACGACCTTTGCGACCGCGCGCGAGGAGGAAGCCGTCGGCATCGTCTCCGGCGCCTGGATGGGCGGACGACGGGGCGCCGTACTGATGCAGACCTCGGGCTTTGCCACGCTGGCCAATGTGCTGGCCTCGCTTGCGGTGCCCTATCAGATCCCGCTGATCATGTTCGTGTCCGAGCGCGGCACGCTCGGCGAGTTCAACTACGGCCAGGCGCTGGTCTGCCGCACCATGCGCCCGGTGCTGGACTCGCTCGCGCTCGAGCATCACACCATTACCCGGCTCGACGAGCTCGAGTTCATCGCCGACCGCTCGATCAAGCAGGCCGTCACCACACAGGCGCCGGTGGCGCTGATCCTCAATCCGCTGCTCACCGGCGGCAAGGTCTTTGACAAGTGAGCGCCGCGATGAACAGCAGCACCAGCAACACCAAGGTGATGAACCGCTTCGACGTCACCTCGCGCCTGATCGCAAGGCTCAACAACGAGGAGGCCGTGATAGGCGGCATCGGCAACACCAATTTCGATCTCTGGGCCGCCGGGCACCGCCCGCAAAACTTCTACATGCTGGGCAGCATGGGACTCGCTTTCCCGATCGCGCTCGGGGTCGCGCTGGCGCAGCCCGACCGCCGCGTCATTGCTCTGGAGGGCGACGGCTCGCTGTTGATGCAGCTCGGCGCCCTGTCGACGATCGCGACCTTGAGGCCGAAGAATCTCACCATGATCGTGATGGACAACGGCATCTACCAGATCACCGGTGCGCAGCCGACGCCGGCCGCAGGCGTGGCCGATGTCGTGGCAATCGCGACCGGTTCGGGTCTCGCCAACAGCGCCTGGGCCGCGGACGAGGAGGATTTCGAGCGGCTGGTCGAGGGTTCGCTGACGGCCACGGAACCGAGCCTCATTGCGGTGCGCATCGACGACAAGCCCGGCGTCGGCACCACGCGCCGCGATCCCGTACAAATCCGCGAGCGCTTCATGCACGGCCTCGGCGTACGGCAGCCACTCTGAATACGTGCAGGCCCCGCGAAACAATCTCCCGCGGGGCCTCAGCCTCTGGTTACGCTGATCAGTCGATGATCCTGATGACCTTGCGGGTCCGCGGCTCGACGATGACGCGGCGATCGTTGACGACCGCATAGTCGTATTCCCTGTAATTCGGCACCGGGTGCAACACCACGGTCGGCGGCAGCGGCTCACCGACCACCACGCGCTCATGCACCACGACGGACGGCTCGGAGCGAGGCACCGCACCGATCACCGCGTTCGGAATTTCGAGGCCGGCGCCAACGGCCGCGCCGACGGTGCCGCCCACCATCGCGCCCACCGGACCACCAATCACGCCCCCGGCCCGCGCGCCGTTCGCGGCGCCCTCGGCTGTGGTCGACTGGGCAAAGGCTGCGCTGGACGCCAGCAGCGAAGCGGCAGCCAACGAAATCGCAAGACGGGTCTTCATGTCCTCTCTCCAGATTGTTTGTTCGTGCACGATCAACCGCTGGGTCCCGGTGATAGTTCCGAGTTCCCAAGCGGCGGCAACGAGCCTCAATCCGAAGGAGTGTTACTGCGTAACAGTTTTACGCAGTGGCGATCTCGTGACCCGCCATCAACTCGAGTGCACGCACCATCGCCGAATGATCCCACGCCTTGCCACCGTGCGCGGTGCAGGCCGAGAACAATTGCTGCGCCACTGCCGTGCTCGGCAGCGAGAGCCCGAGCGCTCGCGCGCCATCGAGTGCGAGGTTGAGATCCTTCTGGTGCAGCTCGATACGGAAGCCCGGATCGAAATTGCGCTTCACCATGCGCTCGCCATGAACCTCGAGGTCCGCGACGAGGCGAAGCCGCCCATCAGCGCCTGCCGCACCAGCGCAGGATCGGCGCCGGCCTTCGAGGCGAACAGCAGGGCCTCGCTCACCGCCTCGATCGTCAGCGCGACGATGATCTGGTTCGCAACCTTCGTGGTCTGGCCGTCGCCATTGGCGCCGACGCGGGTGACGTTCTTGCCCATCTTGTCGAAGACGCTCTTCATGGTGTTGAAGGCGCGCTCCGGACCGCCGATCATGATGGTGAGGCTCGCCGCCTTGGCGCCGACCTCGCCGCCCGACACCGGCGCGTCGAGATAATCGGCGCCGAGCGCCTCGATCCTTTTGGCAAACTCCTTCGTTGCCAGCGGCGAGATCGAGCTCATGTCGACCACAATCTTGCCCTTGGAGATGCCGCTCGCGACGCCGTCCTTGCCGAACAGCACGGCCTCCACATGCGGCGTATCCGGCACCATGATGATGACGGCATCCGCCTCCTCCGCGACCTCCTTCGCCGATTTGCAGGCGACGCCGCCAGCGGCGATCAGCTCCGGCGCAATCGGTGCGACGTCGTGCAGGAAGAGACGATGGCCCGCCGCAAGGAGATGGCCGGCCATCGGCCGTCCCATGGTGCCAAGTCCGATAAAGCCGATGTCGATCATGGTGTGACTTTCTCTCAGTTGCGTTTGCGAAATTTCATCCGCGCGCTCGGTGCACCTCTCCCGCCTGCGGGAGAGGTCGGCGCGCAGCGCCGGGTGAGGGCTCTTTCCGTGTTGGGATTCCTTCCGCACATCTCAACGAATCTTATCGTGGAGACACCCTCACCCCAGCCCTCTCCCGCAAGCGGGAGAGGGAGCGCATCGTCGCTGTGGCTACGTTCTAGGTCTCGAAAGTTTGCGCCGCGTGCCAGGAAAGGCCTTCCAGCGTCGTGGTGCGCGGCTTGTATTCGCAGCCGATCCAGCCGCGAAAGCCGATCGCGTCGAGATGGCGGAACAGGAAGGGATAGTTGATCTCGCCCGTGCCCGGCTCGTGGCGGCCGGGATTGTCGGCAAGCTGGATATGCGAGATGCGGTCGAGATATTTCTGCATGGTGCGGGCGAGGTCGCCCTCCATGATCTGCATGTGATAGATGTCGTACTGGATGAACAGGTTGCCCGAACGCACCTCGGAGATGAGCTGTACTGCCTGCTCGGTGCCGTTGAGGAAGAAGCCGGGAATGTCGAGGGTGTTGATAGGTTCGATCAGCAGCTCGATATTCTCACGCGCCAACGCCGCGGCAGCGAAACGCAGGTTTCCGACCAGCGTCTCGTTCAACTCGCGCGGATCGGCATCCGCCGGCGCAATGCCGACGAGGCAGTTGAGCCGGTCGCAGTCGAGCGCCTTGGCAAAGTCGATGGCGCGGAACACGCCGTCGCGGAATTCGGCGACGCGATCGGGAAGGATCGCGATGCCGCGTTCGCCGCCCGCCCAATTTCCGGCAGGCAGATTGTGCAGCACCTGGGTTAGTCCGTGAGCCTCGAGCTGCTCGCGCAGTAGCGCCTTGTCGAAATCGTAGGGGAAGAGATATTCGACCCCGCTGAAGCCTGCCGCTTTTGCCGCGGCAAAGCGGTCGACAAACGGCATCTCGTTGAAGAGCATGGTGAGATTGGCGGCAAATTTCGGCACGATGCTGTCCTCCCTATTCCGCCGGCTGCAGCACGCCCGGGCGCGTGATCTCGACCTCGTCGAGCGGCAGATCAAGCACTTCCTCGAACTCGACGATATTGTCGATCTCGGTGCCCATCGCGATGTTGGTGACGCGTTCGAGGATGAACTCGACCACCACGGGGACGCGGTGCTTCGCCATCAACTCGCGCGCGGTCGCGAAGGCGGCCTGCGCGTCCTTCGGATCTGTGACGCGGATCGCCTTGCAGCCAAGGCCTTCAGCGACCGCAACGTGGTCGACGCCGTAGACGCCGAGCTCGGGGGCGTTGATGTTCTCGAAGGAGAGCTGGACGTGATAGTCCATATCGAAGCCGCGCTGCGCCTGGCGGATCAGGCCGAGATAGGAATTGTTCACGACGACGTGGATGTAGGGCAAATTGAACTGCGCGCCGACCGCGAGCTCCTCGATCAGGAACTGGAAGTCGTAGTCGCCCGAGAGCGCGACGATGTCGCGATCCGGACATGCTGCCCTCACGCCGAGCGCGGCCGGCAGTGTCCAGCCGAGCGGCCCCGCCTGCCCCGCATTGATCCAGTTGCGCGGCTTGTAGACGCCCAGAAACTGCGCACCGGCGATCTGCGACAGGCCGATGACGGTGACATAGCAGGTGTCGCGGCCAAAAGCCTTGGTCATCTCCTCGTAGACGCGCTGCGGTTTGATCGGCACGTTATCGAAATGGCTCTTGCGCAGCATCGAACGCTTGCGATCGCGGCAGGTCGCGGGCCACGCCTGGCGCTCGCGCAACCTGCCTGTCCGCCGCCACTCCCTGGCGACGGTGACGAACAACTCCAGCGCGGCCTTCGCATCCGAGACGATGCCGAGATCGGGATTGAAGACGCGCCCGATCTGCGTCGGCTCGATGTCGACATGCACGAATTTGCGGCCCTTGGTGTAGGTCTCGATCGAGCCGGTGTGCCGGTTGGCCCAGCGATTGCCGATGCCAAGCACGAAGTCGGATTCGAGCATGGTGGCATTGCCGTAGCGATGGCTGGTCTGCAGGCCGACCATGCCGGCCATCAGCACGTGATCGTCGGGGATCGCGCCCCACCCCATCAGCGTCGGGACGACAGGCACGTTCACGGTCTCGGCGAATTCGACGAGCAGGTCGGACGCATCGGCGTTGATGATACCGCCACCCGCCACGATCAGCGGCCGTTCGGCGGCGTTGAGCATCTCCAGCGCTTTCTCGACCTGCTTGCGCGTCGCGGTCGGTTTGTAGACCGGCAGCGGCTCATAGGTCTCGTCGTCGAACTCGATCTCGGCGAGCTGCACGTCGAGCGGCATATCGATCAGCACCGGCCCCGGCCGCCCCGAGCGCATCACGTGAAAGGCCTGGCTGAACACCCGCGGCACCAGCGCGGGCTCGCGCACGGTGACTGCCCATTTGGTCACGGGCTTGGCGATGGATTCGATATCGACCGCCTGAAAGTCCTCCTTGTAGAGCCGCGCGCGTGGCGCCTGCCCAGTGATGCAGAGGATCGGAATGGAATCGGCGATCGCCGAATAGAGCCCGGTGATCATGTCGGTGCCGGCCGGTCCCGACGTGCCGATGCAGACGCCGATATTGCCGGCCTTGGCCCGCGTATAGCCTTCCGCCATGTGTGAGGCGCCCTCGACATGGCGCGCCAGGATGTGGCGGATCGAACCCCGCTTCTTCAGCGCCGAATAAAGCGGATTGATCGCGGCCCCGGGAACGCCGAAGGCGGTCGAGATGCCTTCCTTCTCCAGAATTCGCACGGCTGCATCGACGGCTCGCATCTTCGCCATATCGGACCTCGCTCGGTTGCGTCACTTCGAGCGTGATCATCGATCGCAAGAGGCGCCCTCTCAACGAGATCGATTTTATTTTCCACGATGCGGTAGCCGCAAAAAAATCTGCGGCGGTCTCAATCGGTTAGGTCAACAGACGCGTGAAAGCGGCTACTCGAACAAGGGCGCGAGCTCCATCTGCGGCACCAGCACGAGGCCCTTGTCGGTGATGCGAATTTCCGGAATGACGGATAGGGGAATCAAATTGAAGCCCATGTAGGGGATGGTGCAGCCAGCCTCCGCCCATTCTTCCTTCAGGGCCCGCACCTCCTCGGCCACCTCGGGGATCCGCTTGTCCGAGAGCAACCCTGCGATCGGCAGCGGAACCAGCGCCCTCACCTTGCCATCAGCGACTACGCAGACGCCGCCTTGTTGCTGCTTGATGGCTGATATCGCCACCTGCATGTCGGCTTCGTTGGTTCCGGCGACGATGATGTTGTGGCTGTCGTGCCCGACGCTGGAGGCCACCGCGCCGCGCTTGAGGCCAAAGTCCTTCAAGAGGCCAAAGGCGACGTTGCCGGCCGATTTACCGTGGCGCTCGACCACCGACACGAAGCACAGGGCGTGTCGCGCAAACAGCGTCGGCCAATCCTTCGCCGGCTCGATTCTGACCTTCTCGTGGATCAGCGTGATGCCGGGAATCGCGGTCTTGATCGCATTGACGGTGCAAGCCTTCGCCGGAAGCTCCGGCGTCAGCTTGAGCTGTTCCGGCAGCTTCACGGTCGCGTAAGCCGCCTTTGGATATTGATAGCGCTGCGACAGCGCCCGATCGAGGAGCTCTGTGATCTTGCCCTTCTCGACGACCAGCTCGCCGCCATACCAAGTGCATTGCGGCTTCAGATTGTCGTCCATCAGCACGAGATCGGCGCGGCGGCCGCCGCCGAGGCCGCCGATTTCGCCCTCCATGTTGAAGCGCGTCGCGCCATGCAGCGAGCCCATCGACCAGGCCTGCTCCGGTGACAATCCGGCTTTAACCGCCTCGCGCACCACCCAGTCCAGGCCAAACAGGAAGAGATCGTCGGCGTCGCGGTCATCGGTGCATACCGCGGTGCGCTTGTGGGAGGCCCCGAGCTCGGTGATGGTGCGGATCGCCTGCGGCAGCGAGTGCCAGGGCGTGGTCGGAGGCCCGCCGCGCAGGAAGACCCAGACGCCGGCATCAAGGAGATCGTCGGCAATGTCGCGATCAATTGCTTCGTGGGTATCGGTGACGCCGGATGCCGCATACGCCGCGACGAATTCGCGGCCATAGACATGACCGGACACCGGACGCCCGCGCTTGAGCGCGGCGGCCAGAATCGCATGGCTACGCTCGTCGCCCATTGTCACCGGCACGAAATCCATCTTCTCACCGAGCGCCACCGCTTCCGGCCAGCGGTCGAACAGGCCGGCGATCTTGTCGGGAGTGAGATCGCCGCCCGCAGTTTCCAATTCAGCTGATGTTGCCGGCACCGTCGAGGGTACCGTCAGGAAAATCGACAGCGGCGCCTCGCGCGCGTCCTGAAGCATCGCCTCGACGCCGGCGACATCCATGACATTGCCGATCTCATGGCTGTCGCAGAAGATCGTAGTGGTGCCATTGAGCAGCGCCGCTTCCGCATAGGCGCAGGCCGTCACCATCGAGGATTCGATGTGGATATGCGGATCGACGAGGCCCGGCGCGACGATGCCGCCGGCAGCGTCATAGACGGCCACGCCGCTCCAGGCCTTCTTGGCCGTGCCCGCCGGCTTCACCGCCGCGATCCGGCCGCCCGTGATCCAGACCTCGCGGTCCGGGTGGACGCGCTCCGAATAGGTCGACAGCACCCGCGCCCCCGTGATGACGAGGTCAGGCGCAACGCGCCCGGAGGCGACGTCGGCAAGGCGGCGGGTCATGCTGTGCAGAGGCGCGACGGCAAAGCGGGTCAGTTTGGTCATCAGGACTCTCGCGGGGCGTGGTTGGCCAAGCGATGGTTGCGCCCTCGGCCAGAAGGGGCAACTCAAATAAAACGGCACCGCTGCTTACGCGTTGGGCACGCTGCCGGCCAACCGTTCAGGCCTTCTCCGCAGCCGCGGGCACAACGCCGCCAAGCGCCGCGGTGAGTTCCGCTGCCACCTCCCGGACCACGCGGCCGATCTCGGGCAGCCGGCCGTCGGTGATACGGCTGGTCATGCCGGAGACAGAGATCGCGGCGAGTGGCTCGGCGAGCGCATTGTAGACCACAGCCGCCACGCATCTGAGGCCAATCTGCGCCTCCTCATCGTCCACCGCAAAACCTTGCTTGCGGATCGTCGCGAGTTCCCTGAAGAGATCGCTCGGCCGCACGATCGATTTTTCCGTGAGCCTCGGCATGCCGTGATGCCGGATGACCGCGCCGACATCCTCGTCCGAATAGGTCGCCAGCACCGCTTTGCCGACGCCTGAGGTCACCATCGCGACGCGGCCGCCGACCTTGGTCAACGAGCGCATGATCTCGCGGCTCTCCATGCGCGTCAGCACGATGATGAATTCGTCGTCGACGACGGCAAGGTTGGCGGTCTCGCGGGTGAGATCGCGCAGCTTGCGAAGGTAGGGAATGGCCTGCGCCGTGAAATTGCGCCGACGTGCGAAACTCGCGCCAACCGTAAAACTGCGCACGCCGACGTGCCATTTGGATTCGGCGCGATCGAACTGCACGAAGCGGCGGCTTTCCAGCGTCGCGAGCAGGCGATGCACGGTCGAGGCCGACAGCCCGGTGCGGACGGCAAGATCGCGCAAGCGATAGCCTTCGTCGTCCTCGGCCAGCGTCTCGATGATTGACAGCGCGCGGTCGACGGACTGCACGCCGCCGTCGCGCGCATCGCTATCCGCCTCTCGGGGCGGTCTTGGCTCGAGCGATTTGCGTCGGATCACGTTCTTGCTCATCGCGACCTGCCGCCTCTTGGTTCGTCATTCCGGGATGGCCCGAAGGACCAGACCCGGAATCTCGAGATTCCGGGCTCGATCCTTCGCATCGCCCCGGAATGACGCACGTCACTTGCGCTTAGTCAGAATGCCGCTCCGGAAACTTCCGAAGCGGCATCTCTTGTTTCCTCAGCTCAGAGCAGCCCTGCCCCGCGCGCCCACTTGTACTTGGCGCCGAGGACCTCGACCGGCAGTTCGGTCGAATAGGCGTAGGCCGGGATGCCGTGCTGGTAGAGATATTCGGCAGCTTCCTCGACCTCGACGTCGCCGGCGAGCGAGGCGACCATGGGCTTCACAAAACCCTTGGCCTCCATCTCCTTCTTCACCTCGACCATGTTGCGGGCGAACACCATCGGCGGGGTGACGATCGTGTGCCAGTAGCCGAGGATCAGCGCGTGGATACGATCGTCGGAGAGGCCGAGCTTCACCGTATTCACGTAGGTGATCGGCGGCTCGCCGCCGGTGATATCCACAGGATTTCCGGCCGCGCCGAACGGCGGGATGAACTTGCGGAAGGCCGCGTCGAGATCCGGCGGCATCGACATCAGCGACAGGCCGTTGTCGACACACGAATCCGACAGCAGCACGCCAGAGCCACCGGCACCGGTGATGATCAGCACGTTCTCGCCCTTCGGCGTCGGCAGCACCGGCACGCCGCGGGCGAATTCGAGCAACTGCCGCAGGGAGCGCGCGCGGATCACGCCGGACTGCTTGAACACGTCCTCATAGATCCTGTCGTTGCCGGCGAGCGCACCGGTGTGCGAGGACGCCGCCTTCGCGCCGGCCGAGGTGCGGCCGGCCTTGAGCACGACGACCGGCTTCTTCTTGGAGACGCGTTTTGCCGCTTCCGCAAAGGCGCGACCATCCTTGAGGTCTTCGCAGTGCTGCGCGATCAGGTTGGTGTTCGGATCCTGCTCGAAGAAGGCGAGCAGATCATCCTCGTCGATATCGGACTTGTTGCCGAGGCCGACGATCGCCGACACACCCATCTTCGCCGAACGCGAGAAGCCGATGATGGCCATGCCGATGCCGCCCGACTGCGACGACAGCGCCGCATGGCCCTTCACGTCATAGGCCGTGCAGAAGGTCGCGCAGAGATTGGCAGGCGTATAGTAGAAGCCGTAGATGTTCGGCCCCATCAGGCGGATGTCGTACTTCTTGCCGACCTCGACGATCTCGGCCTGGAGCTCGGGCGCGCCGGCCTCCGCAAAGCCGGAGGGAATCAGTACCGCACCCGGGATCTTCTTCTCGCCGCACTCGGTCAAAGCGCCCGCGACGAACTTTGCGGGGATCGCGAAAACCGCAACATCGACCACGCCCGGCACGTCCTTGACGCTCTTGTAGGCCTTGTAGCCGAGGATCTCGGAGGCCTTGGGATGGATTGGAATGATCTCACCCTTGTAGCCGCCGTTGATGAGGTTTTTCATCACGGAGTTGCCGATCTTGCCGTCCTCGGCCGAGGCGCCGATCACGGCGACACCCTTCGGCTGCATGATGCGGTTCATTGCCGCGACGATCTCTTCGGTCGGGCGCGGCTTCGGCTTGGGCTTGTAGGCGAAGTCGACGACGATGCGCACGTCGGCGGCAGTCGCGTCCTTCGGCGTCGCAAACACCGGGTTGAGGTCGAGCTCGACGATCTCGGGGAAGTCCGTGACGAGCTGCGAGACCTTGACGATGACGTCGGCAAGGGCGTTGCGGTTCACCGGCTCGCCGCCGCGAACGCCCTTCAAAATCTCATGCGCCTGGATGCCGTCGAGCATCGACAACGCATCCTCCTTGGTCGCGGGCGCGAGGCGGAAGGTGATGTCCTTCAGGACTTCGACCAGCACGCCGCCGAGGCCGAAGGCGACCAGCTTGCCGAAGGAACCGTCCGTGATCGAGCCGACGATGACCTCAGTGCCGCCGGCCAGCATCTGCTGCACCTGGATGCCTTCGATCTTGGCGTCAGCCTTGTACTTCTTGGCGTTGGAGAGAATGGTCTCGTAGGCCTTCTCGGCATCCTCAGCCGTCTTGAGGCCGACGATGACGCCGCCGGCCTCGGTCTTGTGGAGAATGTCGGGCGAGACGATCTTCATCACGACCGGGAAACCCATGGAGGTCGCCATCTTGCCGGCCTCGCCCGCCGACTTCGCAACCCCTTCCTTCGGCACCGGAATGCCGTAGGCATCGCAGACGAGCTTGCCTTCGGGGGCCGTCAGGCTGGTGCGGTTGTCCGCCTTGACCTGGTCAAGCACCCTGCGGACGGCATCTTTGGAATTCGACATGTGGTTTCTCCCTTGACCTCAGATCTTGCTTTGCAAGGCGCGCGTATTACGGCTGCCCGTGATGCTTGCCATTCGCCGCGCCTTGTTCCATGCGGCGGAACGGAGGGCAGAAAGCCCGAGTTTACTCCGCCGGCTTGGATCAAAAATGGCTGGCGATGGCATTTGGTATGCCAGAAGCCAACTTGTCAAGGCGGGTCCTGAGGCCGAGGGCCGCAAAAAATAGGCAGCTTGACATTCTGGCATGTGGTATGCCAAAAACATTTCGGTAAATATTCCTGTAAAAGACGACTCCCCCTGAGGAGGAGAATCGTCGTGAAGCAAATCAAGGCATCGCCCAACATGGCCGAGGCAGATCTCGCAATCGTCCGTATTGCCCCGGAGAGCAGCTTCAAGAACAAGGCGTATGACGCCTTGAAGGAAGCGATCCTCAAGATGGACATCTATTCGACGCCCGAGCCGGTGATGCTCGACGAGCGCGCGCTGTCCGAACGCCTGGGCGTGAGCCGGACGCCGATCCGCGAAGCGATCGCGATGCTTGAGCAGGACGGCTTCGTGAAGACCGTGCCGCGCCGGGGCATCATGGTGGTGCGCAGGACCAAGAGCGAGATCGTCGACATGATCCGCGCCTGGGCGGCGCTCGAGAGCATGGCGGCGCGCTTGATCACCACCACTGCGCGCAAGAAGGACATTTCGGCGCTGCGCGATTATTTCAAGGACTTCGGAAAGGACCGCCTGCCCGAGGATCACATCGAGGAATATTCGCGCGCCAACATCGCCTTTCACCAGGCGCTGATCTCGCTGTCGGAATCGCCGATCCTCGTCGACCTCACCAACGACCTCCTGCTGCATGTGCGCGGCTACCGGCAACTGACGATCGGACGGAAGGATCGCACTGCGACCTCACTGCCCGAGCATCTCGGGATCATCGAAGCGCTGGAGGCGCGCGACACCGAGCTCGCCGAAAAGCGCGCCCGCGATCACACCCTTGGCCTTGCGGCTTACGTCGAAGCGCATGGCCAGGAACTCTTTACATAGCAACTTCACCAGAAGGGCGAACCATTCGCCCCCAAAGCCTAAACGGCACCTTGAGACCAGGGAGACAAGGCCCATGCTGAATACCGCGACCAAGTCCGAAGCACCGGGCACCGAGCAGGAATTGACGGATGGTTTTCATCTCGTCATCGACGCGCTCAAGCTGAACGGCATCAACACCATTTATAATGTGCCGGGCATCCCGATCACGGATTTGGGCCGCATGGCGCAGGCCGCCGGCATTCGCGTGATCTCCTTCCGTCACGAGCAGAACGCCGGCTACGCGGCGGGCATCGCAGGTTTCCTCACCAAGAAGCCCGGCGTCTGCCTCACCGTTTCGGCCCCCGGCTTCCTCAACGGCCTTACCGCGCTGGCCCACGCCACCACCAACTGCTACCCGATGATCCTGATCTCGGGCTCCTCCGAGCGCGAGATCGTCGACCTCCAGCAGGGCGACTATGAGGAGATGGATCAGCTCGCGGTCGCAAAGCCGCTGTGTAAAGCGGCCTATCGCGTGCTGCACGCCCAGGACATCGGCATTGGTCTGGCCCGCGCGATCCGCGCCGCGGTCTCGGGTCGTCCCGGCGGCGTCTATCTCGATTTGCCGGCAAAGCTGTTCGGCCAGGTGATGAACGCCGATGCCGGCCAGAAGTCGCTCGTGAAGGTGATCGATGCTGCGCCCGCGCAGATCCCCTCGCCTGCTTCAGTGAAGCGCGCACTTGATGTTTTGAAGAGCGCAAAGCGCCCGCTTATCATCCTCGGCAAGGGCGCGGCCTACGCGCAGGCCGACGAAGAGATCAAGAGCTTCGTCGAGAAGAGCGGTGTGCCCTTCCTGCCGATGAGCATGGCCAAGGGCCTTCTCCCCGACACGCATCCGCAGTGCGCCGGCGCCGCCCGCTCGACCGTGCTGAAAGAGTCCGACGTCGTTCTGCTGATCGGCGCGCGGCTCAACTGGCTGCTCTCGCACGGCAAGGGCAAGAGCTGGGGCGAAGCACCCAAGAAATTCATCCAGGTCGACATCGAGCCGAAGGAGATGGACTCCAACGTCGAGATCGTCGCGCCCGTCGTCGGCGACATCGGCTCCGTCGTCTCCGCCTTCAACCAGGCGATGGGCGCGGGCTGGACCGCCCCGCCGGCCGAATGGACCAAGGCTGTTTCGACCAAGCGTGAAGAGAACGTCGCCAAGATGGCGCCGAAGCTCATGAACAACAAGTCGCCGATGGACTATCACGGTGCGCTCGGCGTGCTGAAGAACGTCATCAAGGAGCATCCCGACGCGATCCTCGTCAACGAAGGCGCCAACACACTCGACCTCGCCCGCGGCGTCATCGACATGTACAAGCCGCGCAAGCGTCTCGACGTCGGCACCTGGGGCGTGATGGGCATCGGCATGGGCCAGGCGATTGCGGCTGCGCTCGAGACCGGCAACCCCGTGCTCGCGGTGGAAGGCGACAGCGCCTTCGGCTTCTCCGGCATGGAGGTCGAGACCATCTGTCGCTACAATTTGCCGATCTGCGTCGTCATCTTCAACAATGACGGCATCTATCGCGGCACCGACGTCAACAGCGCCAACTCGGATCCCGCGACCACCGTGTTCGTCAAGGGCGCGCGCTACGACAAGATGATGGAAGCCTTCGGCGGCGTCGGCGTGAACGCCACCTCGCCGGACGAATTGAAGCGCGCCGTCAACGAGGCGATCAGCTCGGGCAAGCCGACGCTGATCAACGCGGTGATCGATCCGGCGGCGGGCTCGGAGAGCGGCCGCATCGGCAATCTCAATCCGCAGAGCGTTCTGCAGAAGAAGAAGTAAGCTACCCCTTCAACCCATTATTCCCTGCGGGTGCAGGGGCAGACAGAGTACGGAGCAAACACGATGACCAAGGCGCTCACGGGCGTTCGCATTCTCGACTTCACCCACGTCCAGTCGGGGCCGACCTGCACGCAATTGCTGGCATGGTTCGGCGCCGACGTGATCAAGGTGGAGCGTCCCGGTGTCGGCGACATCACCCGCGGCCAGCTGCAGGACATCCCGAACGTGGACAGCCTGTATTTCACCATGCTGAACCACAACAAGCGCTCGATCACGCTCGACACCAAGAACCCCAAGGGCAAGGAGGTTCTCACCGAGCTGATCAGGAAGTGCGATGTGCTGGTCGAGAACTTCGGCCCCGGCGTGCTCGACCGCATGGGCTTCCCCTGGGAGAAGATCCAGGCGATCAACCCCAAGATGATCGTCGCCTCGATCAAGGGCTTTGGTCCCGGGCCATACGAGGACTGCAAGGTCTATGAGAACGTCGCGCAGTGCACCGGCGGCGCCGCCTCCACCACCGGCTTCCGCGATGGCCTGCCGCTTGTCACCGGCGCGCAGATCGGCGACACCGGCACCGGCCTGCACCTCGCGCTCGGCATCGTCACCGCGCTCTATCAGCGCACGCATTCGGGCAAGGGCCAGCGCGTCACGGCTGCGATGCAGGACGGCGTGCTCAACCTCGCGCGCGTCAAGCTGCGCGACCAGCAGCGCCTCGCCCATGGTCCGCTGAAGGAGTACAGCCAGTTCGGCGAAGGCATTCCGTTCGGCGATGCCGTGCCGCGCGCCGGCAACGACTCCGGCGGAGGCCAGCCCGGCCGCATCCTGAAGTGCAAGGGCTGGGAGACCGACCCGAACGCCTACATCTACTTCATCACCCAGGCCCAGGTCTGGGAGAAGATCTGCGACGTGATCGGCGAGCCGACCTGGAAGACCGATCCGAACTACGCAAAGCCCCCCGCCCGCTTGCCGCGGCTCAACGAGATCTTCGCCCGCATCGAGCAGTGGACGATGACGAAGACGAAGTTCGAGGCGATGGAGATCCTCAACAAGGACGACATCCCCTGCGGTCCTATCCTCTCGATGAAGGAGATCGCGGAAGACCAGTCGCTGCGCGCGACCGGCACCGTGGTCGAAGTCGACCACCCCACCCGCGGCAAGTACATCTCGGTCGGCAACCCGATCAAGCTGTCGGACTCACCGAGCGACGTGCAGCGCTCCCCGCTGCTCGGCGAGCACACCGACGAGATCCTGCGCTCCGTGCTCGGCTTCTCGGATCACCAGGTCGCCGACATCCACAAGTCCGGCGCGCTCGATCCGCCGCAGAAGCAGGCCGCTGAGTAAGCGGGACTACTTCGACCCGAGACGAAGGGCCGCCTGTTCAGGCGGCCTTTTTTGCGTGCCCTCTCTCTCGCTCGCGCGGCTTCCACCAAAAGCTGAAAAACAACCCCATGCAAAGTAGCTGAGGATCGTCAGCACATGGATTTCTGCTTTTACGAACTCATTTGACACGTCGGGCAAATCAGTGGCAAAAGTCCACCATCGCAGAGTCCTCCACATCCCTATCGGACCGACATCCGCGGAAGCGCGGACGTCGCTTATGGTCCGAGTTGGGCCGTAACCGGACACATGCATTGCGCGAAAGGTGCCCTTTCCTCTCGGGCATACCGCGATCACTCCGCCTGCACCTGCACCGGCGCGCCCGGGCCGTCGACCATACCGGGCGCAATCACCAGATAGCGGCGCTGGACCTTGTCATCACCGCGCACGAGCTGCCGGATAGGTCCGATCGCAGTGACGACCGCCGCGCCCGCCGGATTGGTCATGAAGCCCTGCAGAGGCTGCAGTGCGCCGCCGCCCGACGCCTCGCTCGCCAGCGCCAGCACGTAGGGCTTGCCCGGTTCGAGCCCGGTGACCGAAGCCTCGAGCACTTGCACCAGGCCTTGGTCGGAGAGCGAGACGCTGGTGGGCGCCTGGTCCGCTTTCTGCCCGAGCGGCGCGAGCCGCAGTTGCGTCGACATCCCGGCTACGCCGAGTGGCTGCAGGTTCTCCGTTCCCGCGCGATCAGGGACCGCAGGCATCATCGTCATCGCGGCGTTGCCGTTCACGGCCATCACCGAGCTGGCATCGGGCACGTAGACCACCGCCTGCGCTGCCTGTCCGATCGGGCTCGTCGCGATCACCTTGTTCGTCAGCGTATCGATCGCGGCGATGCGGTCCTCGTTCTCGAGGCCGACATACACCCGCGTGCCGTCACCGGACGGCCAGATGCCATGGGGCAGCTTGCCGACCGGAATGGTAGCCACCTTCGAGAAGTCGTTGGTGCGATAAACCTGGACCTCGTTGAGGCCGCCGATCGTGACATAGGCGAACATGCCGTTGGCGTTGCGCACGATGTTGACGTGGTTTGTGATCGGCCCGGTGTCGATCGTCTTCAAGAGCGCGAATGGCGGCTGGGCATCGAACACCTGAACCTTGCCGGTGTCTTTCAACGTGAACCAAACCTGGGCACCATCCGGCGTGGCTGCAATGTTCGGACAAAACGGACTCGCCTGCGGGACCTTGCCGACGATCTTGTGGTCGGCGACGGTGATAACTGCGGTTTCGGGCGTGAACGACGAGCAGACATAGCCGTACTTCCCGTCCGGCGAAAAGATCGTCATGCCCGGTCCGTTTGCCACAAGGATCCGCGTCCTTTCCTGGTAGGTCGTGCCGTCGAGTACGGCGACATAATTCTCGCCCCGCACCACCACCCAGACTTCATTGCCGTCCGGCGTGAAGAACGCCTCGTGCGGCGAGCGCCCGACGTAGGTGACGCGCTTGACGGTGTTGGTTGCGGTATCGATGAAATTCACGGCGTTCGAGCCGATTGCGACCACGGCAAGGGTGCGATGATCGGGCGAAAAACCCAAGCCGTGCACCAGCAACTGGCCGCGATAGAGCGGGCTGAAGCTCGTCGGCAGCGGATCGCCGAGCCGGATAACGCCGAGCAGCTTGTTGTCGACGGGATCAGTGACCGAGACTGTGTTCGAAAACTGCTCGGCAGCGTAGACGCGATCGCGGTGGCTGATCGGGATGTCGGGATTGGAGGCAGCGCCCGGGACTTGTCCGGCACCGGCATATCGCGCTCCCACGAGAACGATCGATACCAGGAGGGCCCCCAGATAAGCGGCGCGTTTCATGTCACGGCTCCACGGCTCGATCGACAGCGAGGCGCATCACCGCGATCTCCTGTTGCTGGGTCACGATGATCTCCTGGGCCAACCGCCTGATCTGCGGATTGCGGCCGTGGCGAAGCACGGCAAGCGCCATGTCGATCGCACCCTGATGATGAGGCACCATCATCGCCACAAAATCGGCATCAACGTCACCGGTCGGCTTCACCGCCATATCGCTCATCATTCTTTTCATGGCGGTGACGTTCTCGGCCAGGAAGGGAGCTTCTGCACCAACATCGGAGGTGGGCCTCGCGCAAATCTCCGGATGTGACGTCGGAATCGATTGGGCGGACGCAAAGAAGATGGTTCCAACGGCGCACACGACCGCCAGCGTGGTCACCGTAAGCATGGCCGAACCGCGAGTGAGCGAATTCATCCCGATCTCCCGATCATGTTCATTTTCCAGATCGTCGCCGCGCTCAAGGTTGGCTCAGTGGCCTTTCGGCAAAAACGTCCTTTAGTCACGTTGACGCCATGTAGAGTTAGGGTCGAACCGCCGGCGATGCGACCGAGCAGCCAGTGCACCGGGCGCATCGGATCAGCTCTAGCGCGTCATGCGTTACACGACCGGGATCGCTGCAGCGCCTGGCCAGATGCAAAAAAGTCGGCGAGGAAGCTTCACTGCACCCCTCCCTGCAACACCAAAGCTAGTTCAATTCCTCGGCCGCAGGGGTCACGATTTCGTTTATGGCCTCGGACGGATCGAGGCCTCAGTTGGCGCCGGAATCGCCTTGGAGAATTGCGGGAATGAGTAGTTGTTGCCCATTGCTCGTATGCGTGAAAACACGTCGTCGGTCCGAAGGATATTCGATAGATCGCCTCTCCCGACGAGTAACCGATGAAATCTATCTCTCGATGATTGGGGGACGGAAGCTTCTCGCGCCGCCCTTCCCTTTTTGACGATTCGAAGCAGCGTCGTTCGAAATCACGTCAAGAAATGCCTTCTCCGCGCGGCTGACGTATCGCTCCTTGTGTCGAAGGGCGACGAAGCGGCGATGCAGAAGAGGAAATTTGACGGGAACGAGGTTGCCTGCCTTGATCGAATTCGCAACCACCAATCTGGATATCACGGTGACCCCGGCGCCAGCCTCGGCTGCGGCGCGAACGGCTTCATTCGATGGGAGCACCAGCGCTACGTTGAGATCCTTGCTCGTTAAACCAAGGCTGGGCAGCGCACCCTCGAAGACCGATCGCGTACCTGAGCCTGGCTCGCGCAACACCCAAGGTCCGCGCTTCACTTCCTGCGCCGATCGCGGCGTTCTTGCTGCCCAGGGATGGGTTAGCGGCGCAACAAGGATGAGTTCGTCTTCCGCAACGGGAGCCATGACGAGGGTTGGATCATCTATTGCCGCTTCGACCAAGCCGAGATCGGCGCTGCCTTCGCGAACCATGGCTGCGACATTTTCCGAGTTGCCAATCGTCGTGCTGACGATGACGCCAGGATATCGCAACCGGTAGCTCTGGATCGCCACAGGCAGCCAATAGTTCGCCACGGTTTGACTCGCAGCCAGCGCCAACGAGCCTTGTGTGAGGTCGGCAAGGTCGGTCAACACCTTCGCGGCGGCGGACGCACGGGCGAGCACCGCCTTTGCTTCCTTCAGGAATAGCCGCCCGGCCTCGGTCAGCGCAATCCTACGACCGATCCGGTCGAACAGCTTGGTCGCGTAACGCTCTTCGAGCGCGGCGACTGCGGCGCTCGTCGCCGATTGGGTCAGATTAAGCTGTCGCGCGCCTCGCGTGACGTGCTCGCATTCTGCCACGGCAACAAAAATACGAAGCTGCTCAAGGGTCATGCCTGCGATCCTGTTCCATCACCCAAACCACTGCTCTTTCCGAACAAGCGCGATCTCGCGATCGAGAACAATCCGTCGCTTTCGGCGGTGGCACTCTCGCCCGGTGGCGTCGCTGCGTCGGAAAGTTTAATCGATTTTATCGATTGAAATAGCATAAATTATTCGTTGGATCGATCACTAGTCGTGCGCCATCTTCGCTCGCATCGGAGCCGGACGAAGGGACCCCTCGTCCAGGTCGGACCAACAACCAACGAGATCGACCAATGGATACAACCAAGAAGGCAGAAGAGATCAACCAGCCGCGCCGGCGCTTCTTTGGTACTGCGGCTCTGACGATCGCTGCCGCTCAGTTGTCCTTGAACAGCTTTGCCGAGGCGCAACCAAGCCAAGCGGAGCAGGCAGGTGCGCGCTCTATCAAAACGGGGACCAACACGTCGTTTGGCCCTCTGAAGCAGATCGACGCTGGCCTTCTGAATGTCGGATACGCAGAAGCTGGTCCCGCCGACGGTCCAGCGGTCATTCTTCTGCATGGCTGGCCCTACGACATTCACAGCTTTGTAGATGTCGCACCATTGCTGGCGCAGGCCGGCAAGCGCGTGATTGTCCCCTATCTGCGCGGCTATGGCACGACGCGCTTTCTTTCCAGCGAAACGTTCCGGAACGGCCAGCAAGCGGCGGTCGCGACGGACATCATCGCTCTCTTGGACGCGCTCAAGATCGAGAAGGCGACCCTCGCCGGATTTGATTGGGGAGCGCGGACTGCCAACATCATCGGGGCGCTGTGGCCGGAGCGCTGCAAGGCCATGATCTCCGTGAGTGGTTATCTGATCGGCACTCCGAACATGGTGCCGTTGCCGCCAAAGGCTGAACTCGCCTGGTGGTACCAATATTACTTTGCCACAGAAAATGGCCGGGCCGGCTACGACAAATACCGGCACGATTTTGCGAAGCTCATCTGGCGGCTCGCTTCGCCGAAATGGGACTTCGACGATCCTATATTCGATCGCAGCGCAGCGTCCCTGGATAATCCGGATCAAGTCGCCATCGCAGTCCACAATTATCGCTGGCGACTCGGCCTCGCCAAGGGCGAGCCCCAATACGACGATCTGGACAAGCGACTTGCGGAATCTCCCGTCATCACGGTGCCTACCATCACGATGGAAGGTGACGCCAATGGTGCGCCACATCCGGAACCGAGTTCCTACGCCAGGAAGTTTTCGGGCAAGTACCAGCACCGGACGATCAAGGGCGGCATCGGACACAATCTGCCGCAGGAAGCACCGCAGGCCTTTGCCAAGGCAATCATCGAGGTTGCCAAGATTTGATCGACGCAAGAGTGGACCTGCGGAGCGGTCATATTCGTCCCGCAGGGCATCGCCCCGAGCACGGTGAGCGGGGTCCATTCATTGAGTGGTGCAGCGAAGGTTCACCAATTCGTTCGTCACATGACCCAACAAATGGAGAATCGGAATGACCGTCGAAAAATCACGACGCCCTGTTCTCGTCTTCGCAACGATGGCGCTCGGCGTTGCGCTTGCCTCTTCCCCTGCTCTTGCAGCTCACCCAATGCATGCCGCGGCCGAGTCCCTGGTGCGCCCGCACGCGCAGGTTTACGAAATGAACCGCATGTCCGCGCCGCGCGCCGTTAGGCCGCAGCCTCAAAATCATATCGATGATCCATGGGCAGACCTGTGGTTGGGATGACGATGGTTCACGCTGGTCCGTCCAGATGGCGCGAGAGTGCCGCGGACAGCCGTGATTCTGATGTGGGCCGCTGCTTCCTCTGCTTCGCAGGGCCATCGCATATGGCAGGGGTTGCGAAAGTGCGCGGCCTTCATGGTTCGAGACGCGCCGTGCGCGGCGCTCCTCACCATGAGGGCCTGGATTTCGCCGCGAAACAAGGACGGAGTCCCCCAGGGGACATTCGGTTAGGCCCTTCTCTACATTTCAGAACTGTTGGCAACGCAAGTTGCGCCGGCCGGCGCCTTGTCGCCAGAGGTGGCATCGCCGCAAAGATCAGCGGCTAGAAGACCGTCGACGACCGGTCCGGGGATCCAATAGTCCCCTGCAAGCGGCCTGACACTTACGCCAGCAATTACCCCGCGCTGCAGACTTGGATCGAAGTAGCGCATCGTCCGCTCGTTCAGGTCAATGATGCGGCCGGGCGTTAGTGGTCCCACGTCATTTATTTTGACGATTGCTTTTTTACCTACCGCCTCAACGAGGGCATATTTCGGCCTCGCGCCAAATTGGACCCCACCGAATTTCTGACGCAAACTCGTCTTGATGGCAGCCGCCCAGACGGAGGGATCATAGCGCTCGCCGGAGGCTGTGTTCGGACCGCCCTCCCGCCATCCGGGCCGGAACGGATTGTACATGGATGCTGCGCCAATGATCGCATCCCCAGAAGCGGCATTGACGACGGCACTTGAATGAACTGCACCGATTTCACTTCGAGCAACGGTAACAGACATGGCAAGCGCAACTACGGCGCCGCAAATTGCGGCGCTCGAGTGGAACACCATCATAACTCCTCGACTGATTTTTTTTCGATTGTTCGGTTCCCGATGCCGCAAAAACACGGTCACGCGAAACGCGGAGGCGTTAAACGAGCTCGTGCCAATTTTTTGCGGATTCGTGCCAATCCTGGCGACGGAACCGTTGTGGGAACCAGGGTGGTTCTCACGCAGTGTTTTGCATCTCTCCGACTAAGACAGAGATTGCGTCAGCAGCATGACTGATTGGAGCTTCTTTGACAGTACGTGAGTAGGAGCAAGCGTTGGGATCAAAAGCGGCTCTGAAAGCGAGCGTGGACCCATGTCCGATGGACGTTTGAAATCCGACCTGACAATGCGCGTCAGCCTGTTCGGCTCGGGCTATTTCCGGACTCATGCATCGCAACAAGGAAGTTCTATTGGATCACTCCGGCGGCGCGAGCGAGCAGCTCAGGAGCTGGCGCAATGCCAAGCGCTTTCGCAGTTTTGAGATTGATGACTAACTCGTATTTCGTCGGCGCCTGCACCGGAAGGTCGGCCGGTCTTTCACCTTTGAGGACACGATCGACGTACCCAGCCGAGCGTCGGACTATGTCGGCAGTATTCGGTCCATAGGAGATCAGTGCCCCTTCCGCAGCGAACTGCCGGAAGCCGTATATCGCAGGAAGTCGCCGTCGTTCCGTCAATGTAATGACCGCCCGGCGGTGATTGTTGATGAATGCGTCCGGTGCGACGATCAGAGCGCCGCCAGGCTCGCGTGCGAGCGCCGTGATGGCTGCCTCGACCTCCGCCTCGTCGTGCACAGGAGATGCGGAGAGCTCGAGGGCGAGCGATGTGCGGGCCGCTTCGAGTTCGCGTAGGAATGCCGGGTAAAAAGGCGTCGTGTCGGGATTGAAGATGAGCGCTACATGTCTGACCCCGGGAGCAATTTCCTTAATCATCTCCATCCATTTCCCAATCAATAGGAAATCGATGAAGGTGAAGCCGGTGATGTTGCCGCCCGGCCGCGACAGGCTGGTCACGAAACCCTGTCCGACCGGATCGTTGACGAGGTTGAATACGATCGGAATGGTGCTGGTCGCCTCTTTCAATGCTGCGGTGATTGGCGTCCCGCTTCCGACGATGACGTCCGGCGCCGAATGCACCAGCTCCGTCGCGTAGGCTCGGATCCGGCCCAGATCTCCGCCGGTATATCGATGCTCAATTCGAATATTGCGATTCTCGATCCACCCGAGCGCCTCGAGCCCCTCCCGAAACGCAATGACGCGGGTCAGCACTTCGCTATCATTCTCGAGGTACGGATGGAGGAACGCAACGCGACGCATGCCCGTCGCCTGCTGCGTGCACGAGGCCAACGGCCAGCCAGCGGCCGCACCTACTAAAAGTGCAATGAACTTGCGTCGTCGCATTCGTCGCCCTTCAGGTCGAGCGACACGGTCTAGCATATGCTTCGAGCTCCAAGTGTAATGTGCGTCACAGCAAATATTCGCACTGATGTCGCAGATGGGTCAAAACGCGAGACACTCAATGCGAGCAACTCTAGTCCGCAATGCTCCAATATTTAGACCTCGACCGCTTTGCTTCACGAAGCGATCTCAATTCCTGGCCTGCTTGGCTCTGTGGCTCACGTCCCCTGAGCCTTGGTGGCTTGCTCACACGCTCTCCTGGACCCGCATGCCGGGGCTGTCCCCGGCGAGGTTCGCGAAGTCGATCTTTGACATCTCGACGATGGCTTTGGTGCGATTCGCAATGTCCAATTTGCGAAGGATCTCCGACACGTGCACCTTGACGGTCGTTTCGCATATACGCAGTTCGTATGCGATCTGCTTGTTCTGCAAGCCGCGGTGGATCAACTCGAGGACCCGCAATTGTTGCGGGGTCAGATCGTGCAGGCGCTTCAGGAACTCCTCGAGCGAATCCTTGGATCGATCTGGCTCCGCATTGTGCCGGTAGCAGTTTGGGAGATAAATCGAACCTCGCAGCACTTCGCCGATCGCGCGTACGAGTTCTTTCTTCGAAGTGGACTTGTGGATGTAACCTGATACGCCGAGAAAGAGCGCGCTTGCCACGATCAGCGAATCCTTGTGGCACGAAATGACGACGATTGGACTCCCCGGGAAGGCTTTACGGAGACGTAGAAGACCGGACAATCCTGTCGTTCCGGGTAAGGACAGGTCGAAAAGCGTAAGCTCAATTCCGCCACAAGACAGCACATCGAGCGCTTCGTCGATCGTTGCCGCCTCTATGATCTCAGCATCGGCTACGGCCTGGCGAATGCTATTGCCCACCGCCTCCCGAAACAGTGGATGATCGTCCACGACGAGAACTCTCATGTGCGTTGATCCTGCAAAGGCAGGACAAAATGCCGGCTGTGTGCAGTTCGGTTTTGATCTAGCTCAATTCGGTGTCGCAACGCCGCCGCGCGCAAAGAGCATCCGAGCCCTGGAGCTGTGCAGCAAGAAGGTCCTGTCGCCCAAGAAAGCGCATCCGGCTTGCGATACATCAAGTCAATCGCAGTTGGGTCGGCTAAGTGCATTCTCGTACCGAGTGGCCCGTGATCTGGCGTGAAATGCGCTGATCGACCCAGGTCTTCTGGGACAGGTCTGGCGCCGCAGGGCCTCGATAAGCTGGTTTTGCAGATTGATGGAGTGAACGGGCGACGAGTCCGACAGGTGAGAATCCTCGGAGAAGCAAATGCCGGCAGATGGAACTGGCCACCACGCAGATCGGGTCCACTCCGCGATCTCGTCGAATGGTGCTGCGAAATCCGCGCTGATTGCTTCATGGCAAAGGTCGGCATGTTTCCATAAGCTTGATCCGGACGAACGAACCCCGCCGAAGAGACTAACCGATTCCGAACTAAGGAAGGTCAGGCAAGAAATCGAGCCGCTCATCCACGTCGCGCAGCCAAGCCTCGACAGGCTCCACACTGCGGTTGGAGGGACAGGTTGCTGTGTGCTGCTTGCAGATCGGAGCGGCGTTCCCGTCGAGCGGCGCGGCGCGCCTGGCGACGATCCAACGTTTCTGGATTGGGGACTATGGCCTGGTGCAGTCTGGAGCGAAGACAGCGAGGGTACGAACGGCATCGGCACCTGTCTCGTCGAGCATCGCGCACTGACGATCCATCGTGACCAACATTTCTATTCGCGCAATGCTCGATTGAGCTGCACGACTGCCCCGCTTTACGACCATGAGGGGCATCTGGTGGGGGCACTCGATGTGTCGTCATGCAGGGCGGATTTCATCGAATGCTACGTCAATCTTCTCGCGGCGGCGGTGATCGACGCCGCAGCGCGGATTGAGGCCGAATGCTTCCGTTTGGCCTATTCTCGAGCGCGGATCCAGATCGTTCCGGTCCCCGACAAGATGGGGAAAGCCTTCATCGCCGTGGACGAAGACGATCTTGTCGTGGGGGCTAGCCGCGTGGCCCGCCAGGCGCTTGGCCTCTCCCACGCCTGTCTGCAGAATCCACTGCCCGCAGCGGAGATTCTGGGTATGTCAAAGCGGCTGTCCGAAGACCTTGCGACGGCCGAGCGTCGGGTGCTGCAACGCGCGCTGACGCGGGCGGAGGGCAATGTCAAAGCCGCAGCTGAAGCGCTTGGCGTAAGCCGGGCTACACTTTACCGAAAGCTGCGGCGATCGGGCCTTCGCCCCGCCCGTTGACTCTTTGCCCTCTCGAATGTCTCAGTCTTGAGACATATGGGATGGCAATCCGTTCCAGGGGGCTGGCACGACGATCCAATATCGACAAGCCTCTCCTCAAGCGCCGCATCAAGCGTCGCAGTTTGAGGAGGACGACCATGAACAAGGTGGAGTTTTCACGGACCGCGAAAGTTCCCTTTGAAACGCGCTACGGCAACTTCATTGGCGGCAAATGGGCCGAGCCGCGCTCCGGTAAGTATTTCGAAAACAGGTCGCCGGTGAATGGCCAATTGCTTTGCGAGATCGCCCGCTCAAATGAGCAGGATGTGGAAGCCGCGCTCGATGCCGCCCACGCTGCCAAGGATGCTTGGAAACGGACCAGCGCCGCGGAACGCGCGATCATTCTCAACAAGATCGCCGACCGTATGGAAGAAAATCTCGACCTCCTCGCTTTGGCGGAAACCTGGGACAACGGCAAGCCAATCCGCGAAACGACGGCGGCGGATCTGCCGCTCGCGATCGATCATTTCCGCTACTTCGCCGGTGCCATTCGCGGACAGGAAGGCAGCATTGCCGAGATCGATCATGATACGGTTGCCTACCATTTCCACGAACCGCTTGGGGTCGTCGGCCAGATCATCCCCTGGAACTTCCCGCTTCTGATGGCCTGCTGGAAGCTCGCGCCCGCCATCGCCGCTGGCAACTGCGTGGTGCTCAAGCCTGCCGAGCAGACGCCCGCTTCGATCCTGGTCTGGATCGGATTGGTCGGCGACCTGTTGCCGCCCGGCGTCCTCAACATCGTCAACGGCTTTGGCCTCGAGGCCGGCAAGCCTCTCGCCTCCAGCCCCCGCATCTCCAAGATCGCCTTCACCGGCGAGACCACGACGGGCCGGCTGATCATGCAATACGCCGCCCAGAACCTGATCCCGGTGACACTGGAGCTTGGCGGCAAGTCGCCCAACATCTTCTTCAAGGATGTAACCGCCGAGGACGACGACTTCTTCGACAAGGCGATCGAAGGCTTTGTGATGTTTGCCCTCAACCAGGGCGAGGTTTGCACCTGCCCGAGCCGGGCGCTCATCCATGAAGGAATCTACGACAAGTTCATGGAGCGTGCGCTGAGGCGTGTCGAGGCGATCGTTCAGGGTGACCCGCTCGACCCGGCCACGATGATCGGCGCGCAGGCGTCGAGCGAACAGCTCGAAAAGATCCTTTCCTATATCGACATCGGCCGCCAGGAGGGCGCAACGGTCCTGACGGGCGGCTCGCGCAACGAACTGCCGGGCGATCTGGCCCGCGGCTATTATGTCAAGCCGACCGTGTTCAAGGGCCACAACAAGATGCGGATCTTCCAGGAGGAGATTTTCGGACCGGTGGTGTCGGTGACGACCTTCAAGGACGACGAGGAGGCATTGTCGATCGCCAACGACACGCTCTATGGCCTCGGCGCCGGCATCTGGAGTCGTGATGCGAACCGGCTCTATCGCTTCGGTCGCGCGATTCAGGCCGGGCGCGTCTGGACCAACTGCTATCACGCCTACCCCGCACATGCGGCATTCGGCGGCTACAAGCAGTCCGGTATCGGTCGCGAAACCCACAAGATGATGCTGGATCACTATCAGCAGACGAAGAACATGCTGGTGAGTTACAGCCCCAAGAAGCTGGGCTTCTTCTGAGTTCTCCCAGACTTGCCGGCGCGGTCGTAGTAGTCCGCGTCGGTCATTTTTTCAGCCTCAGGGAGTGGTCTTTGGAGGACAAGGTTTCCGCAACGCCCGCAGCGCTCCAGCTGCTCGATGAAATCGTCAGGGAGCACGGCCCGGTCCTGTTTCATCAGTCGGGAGGTTGCTGCGATGGATCCTCGCCGATGTGTTATCCCCGGAACGAATTCATCATCGGGGACACCGACGTTTTGCTCGGACATATCGGTGGGGCACCTGTCTATATCAGCGCCCCGCAGTTCGAGGCGTGGAAGCATACCGACCTCATCATCGACGTCGTTCCCGGTCGGGGCGGAATGTTCTCCCTCGATAACGGCCGCGAGAAGCGGTTTCTGACGCGTTCGCGCGTGTGTTCGGCGAGCCGTAGTGCGGCACCATCATCATCGTGAGCCTGAGTGGCGCCCCTTCGGGGCGGAGTGGAGAGATTGCATGAGCGCATTACCGAGCCCGGAAGAACTAAGCTACGGAGTACCGGAAATTTGGGCGAAGCGGGCTCATGTGGACGCGGCAAAGTACCGTGAGATGTACGCCGTCTCGATTTCTGCTCCGGATCAATTCTGGGGATATCACGGGAGTCGGATCAACTGGATCACCCCCTTCACGAAGGTGAAGAATACCAGCTTCGATCCCGGCAAGGTCTCCATCAAGTGGTTCGAGGACGGTACCACCAACGTATCGATGAATTGCATCGACCGGCACCTTGCCGCGCGCGCCGACCAGATCGCGATCATCTGGGAGGGGGACGACCCGAACGAGTCGAAGCTCATCACGTACAAGGAGCTGCACGAACACGTCTGCCGTCTCGCCAATGTACTGAAGCGCAACGGCGTGGCGAAAGGCGATACGGTCACGATATACCTGCCCATGATTCCGGAAGCTGCCTTCGCCATGCTGGCCTGTGCCCGGATCGGCGCGATTCATTCCATCGTGTTTGGAGGTTTCTCGCCGGATGCGCTTGCCGGACGGATCGAAGGATGCCGCTCGAAAATCGTCATAACGGCAGACGAAGGTCTGCGCGGCGGACGAAAAGTTCCATTGAAGGCCAACGCCGATGCGGCGGTCGCGAAGTCGTCCAACATCGTTCAGACGATGATTGTGGTCAAACGTACCGGCAGCAAGGTCGATTGGGTCGATGGCCGTGATGTCTGGTATGAAGATGAGATGGCAAAGGCGTCGGCCGCATGCGAGCCGGCCGAAATGAACGCCGAGGATCCCCTGTTCATCCTCTACACGTCGGGATCCACCGGTGCGCCCAAAGGGGTGGTCCACACGACGGGCGGATATCTCGTCTACGCATCGATGACGCATCAATACGTGTTCGACTACCACGACGGCGACGTCTACTGGTGCACGGCGGATGTCGGTTGGGTCACGGGCCACAGCTACATCGTCTACGGCCCGCTGGCCAATGGCGCGACTACCCTGATGTTCGAGGGCGTCCCCAACTACCCGTCGACGTCGCGGTTTTGGGAGGTCATCGACAAATACAAGGTCAACATCTTCTATACCGCGCCGACAGCCATCCGCTCCCTGATGGCGGCTGGTGAAGAACCGGTCAAACGGACCAGCCGCACCTCGCTGCGCCTGCTCGGATCCGTCGGTGAGCCGATCAATCCTGAAGCGTGGGAGTGGTATCACCGCGTGGTGGGCGAGCAGCGTTGCCCGATCGTCGACACCTGGTGGCAGACCGAGACTGGCGGCATCATGATTACGCCGCTTCCCGGCGCAACCGCCCTGAAGCCCGGTTCGGCCGCGTCGCCGTTCTTTGGAATCGGACCGGAAGTCGTGGATGCCGCTGGCACGGTGCTGGAGGGGGCCTGCGAAGGAAACCTCGTCATTGCCGATTCATGGCCCGGCCAGATGCGTACCGTTTACGGCGATCACGAACGCTTCATGCAGACCTACTTCTCGACCTATCCGGGCAAGTATTTCACCGGAGATGGATGCCGGCGCGACAGCGATGGCTACTACTGGATCACCGGCCGGGTCGACGACGTCATCAACGTCTCAGGCCATCGCATGGGGACAGCCGAAGTGGAAAGCGCGTTGGTTGCTCACAAGGATGTCTCCGAAGCTGCCGTGGTCGGCTTTCCCCACGCCATCAAGGGACAGGGTATCTATGCCTACGTGACCCTGATGGCTGACAGCGAGCCCTCGCCGACGCTGCGCCAGGAACTGATCGCCTGGGTTCGCAAGGAAATCGGCCCGATCGCCGCCCCCGACATCATCCAGTTCGCGCCGGGGCTGCCAAAGACGCGCTCCGGAAAGATCATGCGGCGAATCCTGCGCAAGATCGCGGAGAACGAGTTTGGTGCGCTTGGCGATACGTCGACGCTGGCCGATCCCTCGGTGGTCCAGGATCTGATCAAGAATCGCTAGAACCAATTAACGCAGAGGAGCTTGGCCGATGAGACTGGTTCTGTTGGGCGCACCGGGCGCGGGTAAGGGCACGCAGGCCTCAAGAATCGCGAAACGCTTCGGTGTTCCGCAGTTGTCGACCGGGGACATGCTGCGTGAAGCGGCAACCGCGGGGACTTCGCTTGGCTTGCGCGCCCGGCACATCATGGACCGTGGGGAGCTTGTGCCGGATGAGGTCGTCATTGCGGTCGTTGCGGATCGAATTGACCACGCGGACGCCGCGAACGGGTTCGTGCTCGACGGCTTTCCCCGGACCGTGCCACAGGCCGAGGCCCTCGATCGGGAACTGGCGGCCAGAGGAATCGGACTCGACGCAGTTCTTGAACTCGAGGTCAACGAGGACGTGCTCCTCGTGCGCATCAAGGGTCGTGCCGCGGAAGCGGCAAGTCAAGGCCAGTCCGCGCGCAGCGACGATAATCCGGAGACCTTCAGGACGCGGCTGAAGGCATATCGTGCTCAAACCGCTCCCGTTGCCGAATACTATCGGTCGCGGGGACTCCTCGCAGCCGTCGACGGCTTGCAGCCGATTGACGCCGTGACCGAAGAATTGACGAAGGCCCTATCAGCGTTCACCTGATTTGGAGATAGTCAGATCCCACCGCAACAAGAAACCCGGTGCGGGATAGTGTCCGATTATCGGCAACAAGGGGTATTCATGCTTGGACCATGGCTCACGATCACATTGCTCGCGCTGGAATCGAGCGAGGTCATTGGCCTACGTGTCTCAAAGCTTGCTAATGGCGGTACCGACGCGCAGCATGAGGCTTATCTCATGGTTGGCGAAAAGATTGACGCTGTCGTTGATGTTGGCGTCAGGCTTTTGTGCGGAGCGACTGCCGTCAACGTGATCAATCGGTTTCGGGAGAAGGTGGCGGCAAATGCCAGGCGTCTTTCAAATGAGCGTCTGGCTGCGTCCGGTCACGGGCATGACGTAGCAGGGAGCGGCCTCTTGGCGTCGCGCTGAAGGTTGGCCTGGACCGAATGATCAGCCACTGCGATTATCTCACCGCGAGAAGGATCATGGAAAACAGCTTTACGGGTCCTCGCGAGATAGCTCAGTTGAATATTGAGCACTACAGCAGGCTCTTGCAGACCCCACTGGACGAAAGAACGCGCGGGACCGTCGAGCGGCTCCTTGCGGAGGAAAAATCCAAGCTGGCGAACCTCCCCAAGGCAAAGGCAACAGATCGATAAAGACGCTTGCCGCACGCGTTCCAGTAACCAAGCGAAAGCACCTGTTGGGCCAATCCAGACGTCGCCGGGAGGGCATCTCACCCGGATTGGCCGAATTTTGATCTGGATCATGGAGCCCGGTCCGTCAGCAGGACAATCTAGTCCCGCCCTCACTCGTAAGGGGGGCTGTCTCAACGGGAACTCCAGGGATCATTGCTGTGAGCAAGCTCGCAAGGATTGAACGCGATCCGAATTACCAGGAGCTCGTGCGCCGACGTTCGTCGCTGGGCTGGACGCTGTCGCTGATCATGCTTGTCATCTACTTCGGCTTTATTTTGCTGGTAGCCTACGCTCCCAAGTTTCTGGGCACCCCACTTGGCAGCGGCGTGACGACGATCGGCATTCCAATCGGATTGTCCGTCATCGTGCTCGCTTTCGTGCTGACGGGCATCTACGTGCGGCAGGCGAATTCCAGCTACGACGTACTCATTCGCAAGATCGTCGAGGAGAATCCCTCATGAAAAAGTTCTCCTGGTTGCTTGTGCTCCTGCTCGCGAGCATGCCCACGCTCGCACTTGCCGCAGGCGCCGTCGAGGGTGGCTCCAAGCAGGCGATCAACTGGTCGGCGATCGGTATGTTCGTCGGGTTCGTCGGCTTGACGCTCGTCATCACCTATTGGGCCGCAAAGCGGACCGCGTCGGCTGCAGACTTCTACTCGGCCGGCGGCGGAATCACCGGCTTCCAGAACGGGCTTGCGATCGCCGGCGACTACATGTCGGCGGCTTCGTTCCTCGGCATTTCCGGCCTCGTCTACACATCCGGCTACGACGGCTTGATCTACTCCGTCGGATGGCTCGTGGGTTGGCCGATCGTCACGTTTCTGATCGCCGAGCAGCTGCGCAATCTCGGGAAGTTCACCTTTGCCGACGTCACGTCGTTTCGGCTCGGGCAGACCGAAATCCGTATCCTGGCGGCCTGCGGCTCGCTGGTGACCGTTGCGTTCTACCTGATCGCGCAGATGGTCGGGGCAGGCAAGCTGATCCAGCTGCTGTTCGGCCTCGACTACTGGATCGCGGTCGTCCTGGTCGGCGGCCTGATGATGATCTACGTGACGTTCGGTGGAATGAAGGCAACGACCTGGGTGCAGATCATCAAGGCCGTGCTGCTGCTCTCGGGCGCAACGTTCATGGCCGGAGCCGTCCTCTACAAGTTCGGGTTCAGTCCGGAAGCCCTGTTCACCAAGGCAACCGAAGTGCATCCCAAGAAGCTCGCGATCATGGAGCCCGGCAGCCTCATTTCCAACCCGCTGTCGGCGATCTCGCTCGGCCTCGCGCTGATGTTCGGAACGGCCGGTCTGCCGCATATCCTGATGCGCTTCTTCACGGTGAAGGACGCCCAGGCTGCGCGCAAATCGGTGTTCTATGCCACGGGCTTTATCGGCTACTTCTACATCCTGACCTTCATCATCGGCTTTGGCGCGATCACGCTGGTTTCGACCGATCCGATGTTCCTGGACGGGGCCATTCTTGAACGGACCAAGAGCGGTATCGCGGCGATCAAGGGCGGCTCCAACATGGCCGCGATCCATCTCGCAAACGCCGTCGGCGGCAACCTGTTCCTTGGGTTCATTTCGGCCGTCGCCTTTGCCACCATCCTGGCGGTGGTGTCGGGATTAGCCCTGGCCGGTGCATCGTCCATCAGCCACGATCTCTACGGCATGGTCATCAAGGGCGGGAATGCCAACGAGCAGGATGAGATCCGCGTCTCGAAGATCGCAACACTGGTCCTCGGCGTGCTGGCGATCTTCCTCGGCATCGTGTTCGAGAACCAGAATGTCGCCTTCATGGTCGGCCTTGCCTTCGCCATCGCGGCTTCCTGCAACTTCCCCGTGCTGGTGATGTCGATCTTCTGGAGAGGCCTGACGACGCGGGGCGCGCTGATCGGCGGTTTCCTCGGTCTCATCAGTGCGGTCGTCGGCGTCGTGCTGTCGCCGGCCGTCTGGGAGGTAACGCTGGGTTTCGCCAAGGGATCGGCGCCGATCAAACTGGACAATCCGGCGCTGTTCTCGATGGCTATCGCCTTTGCCGGCATCTGGCTGTTCTCCACGCTGGACCGCAGCAAGCGTGCCGCTCTCGACCGCGACGGCTTTGATGCACAATATGTTCGGTCCCAGACCGGCATCGGAGCCGCCACCGCCACGACGCACTGAACGAGGTTCCCGGGCGGGCTCTTCGGCATCGGCCGGGTCACTGGACCGGCCGATGCCACGTTTCGAGGGTCAATCGCCGGGGCCTGGATCGTCCGTGTCTTCGGAAGGCCGAAATGCCCAAGGCATTCGACATCAACAATCCACCATTCGATCGCCTGACGCCGAACGAGGCCGAGACGCTGCGAGCGGCGCTCGACGTCGCGTACTTCCGTCCGGGCGAGGCAATCATCCGTAGGGACGCCCCCGCAGATGCCCTCTATGTCGTCATCAAAGGCACAGTCGAGGAGCGCGGTGAAGCCGATCTGCTCGCGCTGCTTGGTCCAAAGGACACCTTCGATAGCCGCGCACTCGTTCACGACCAGAACGGACACAAGTTTCTCGCCCGCGATGAAACGCTTTGCTATGTGATCCCCCGGAAAGTCGCCCTCAACCTGATCAGGGCCAATCCGCGATTTGCGGCATTCTTCTACCGCGAAATCTCTCAAAAGCTGGATGAGCTCGCCAACGACGAGGAAGCCAGACGTTACGGCTCGCTGATGCATGCCAAGGTTGGCGAGCTCTTCCTGCACCCTCCCTCGTTTATGGCTGCGACCGACACGATTGAAGCCGCCGGTCACCTGATGCGCGAGATCAACAGCAACGCGCTGTTCGTTCGCAATGGCGAGCGGATCGGCATTATCACGGGCATGAACCTGTCCAAAGCGGTGGTGTTGCGGCGTCTGCCGATCCAGACTCCGGTGGGCGAGCTCGCGAATTTCGACATCGTGTCGATCCGCCCCGACGATTTCGTCTCCTCGGCTCTCCTGCTCATGACGAAGCATAACAAGCGGCGGCTCGCCGTGCACGACGGTGAACGGTTTGTCGGCATTCTCGAGGAAATCGATCTCCTGGGCTTCCTGGCAGGCAGTGCTCAGGTCGTTGCCGGCCGCATCGATCGAGGCGCCAGCCTGCAGGATCTCGCGAGTGCTGCACGCGAGACCGAGGCGCAAACGCGGGTTCTGCGGCGGCAAGGCGTCAAGGTCGAGGTCATCGCGGAGATCGTCTCCGACCTCAACCGGCGCCTGCTGTCCAGACTGTTCGAGATGGTCGCGCCGGCAGAGCTGCGGACCAGCGGTTGCCTGATCGTGATGGGTAGCGAGGGCCGCGGCGAGCAGACCATGCGCACTGACCAGGACAACGGTCTCATCCTCGATGGTCCGGTTGAGAGCAACTCCCTGGAGTCTTTCCGGAACGAGTTCTCCGGCGCGCTAGGACGTTTCGGGTTTCCGCCCTGCCCCGGCAACATCATGGTGAGCAATCCGGCATGGTCGAAGCCGCTCACCGATTACCTGGCAGATTTCCGTCGCTGGATCGCGCTCCCCGACGAGGCCGCGCACATGAATGTGGCCATCGTCTACGATGCACAGGCGATCGCCGGCAACGCGTCATTGCTGGACAGGGCCAAGGCGACGCTGATCGAGCTGATCCGGGGTGAACAAGCGTTCCTGGCCCACTTTGCGCGCGCAATTGACGCCTTCGAAACGCCAATCGGCCTCTTCAACAACCTGATCACATCCGAGGGTAGCGGAGACGCACTCGACCTCAAGAAAGGCGGAATCTTTCCTATCGTGCACGGCGTTCGCAGCCTGGCGCTCGAACAGGGCCTGCGCGAGACGTCCACCGACAAGCGAATCTCCCGACTATGTGATCTGGGAGTGTTGCGAGCGGATTTTGGACGCGACCTGAAACAGGCCTTCCGGTTCCTGCTGATGCTCCGGCTCGACGGCCAACTGGCCGCATCCGGCGGCGCGTCGGGCACTCTGGTGAGACCCGCGCATTTGTCCAGCATGGAACGTCATCTGCTGCGCGATGCGCTCCAGGTCGTGAAGCAGTTTCGAGAAATTGTCCGTCATCGTTTCAAGCTGGGCATGTTCTAAAGATGTTGCCACGTGCGATCAAACGATTGCTCCATCAGGCGACCCTGAGCGATCAGTCGTATCGATTCATGTTCGATCGGGCTCCGGACGATGACTTTGTCGTCATAGATTGCGAGACCACGGGTCTCAACGTGCGGACGGACGACATCGTCACCATTGCGGCCATCAGGATCCGTGGCAATCGGATTCTGACCAGCGAGCATTTCGAAGCCGTCGTCCACCCGGACAGCGAGATGGGGGCCGAAGCAATCAAGATCCACCGATTGCGTCACTCCGATGTCGAGGCCGCGCCGATCGTCTGGAAAGTACTGCCGAGTTTTCTCCGGTTCATCGGGCCGCGCCCGCTCATCGGCTACTACGTCGACTTCGACATCGCCATGCTGGACAAATACATCCTTCCGCTGGTCGGGATCGAACTGCCGAACGAGCGGATTGAAATTTCACGACTTTACTACGAGCGCAAATACGGTGATGCGCCGCCCAACACCTCGATCGATCTCTCGTTCGCCGCGATCCTCCGCGACCTCAAAATTCCTCCGCTTGCACAGCACGATGCTTTTGACGACGCCTTGATGACCGCAATGATGTTCCTGCAGCTACGCGACCTCGCCGAGCGCGGCATACGGATCGAACGCCAACGCACCAGCCCCGTTTTCAATCCGATCGGAGCATAACCTGGGCCAAGCCTTCAGCTCGATCCGCGAAAGCGGACGGTTGCCGCTGCGCATCAGCATCTGTGATGCTCACGTGCACAGAAAGCTGCCGTAGCTGCCTGTGTGAAACACGAGCGGGACGTCGCACCGTTACCAAACAGGACCCCGGCCGTGTTTCGTCATGGTTTTTTGGGGCTGGTCGGCGCAACGCTGGGACGCGCGCGGCTCTGGCGCCTATCGCCGGGTTTCTTGACCGAGGCGGCAATCAATCCTTCTCGGATAGCCTGCTTCCGAGCCAGCTTGCGAGCACGACGAACGGCTTCGGACTTTTCGCGCGCCGCTCTTTCCGAGGGCTTCTCATAGAAGCTCGCCCGCTTCATTTCTCTGAACACGCCTTCGCGCTGCATCTTCCTTTTTAGAATTCGAAGTGCTTGTTCGATATTGTTGTCGCGAACGAAGACTTGCATTTCGTCATAGCTCCTTGTCGCTGCGTCCTCTGGGGGAAGGCGCAGCCCAGTCGCCTCGGCAATTTCTGCGGGAGATCAATCGTCAGTGGACGCGTCAGACCCTCAGGTTTTCTGCGCTGCTTTTGCCACGCCTGGGGTCGACCTTGACTTCGTAGGAGACCTTTTGGCCTTCTGCCAGGCCAGAAAGGCCCGCGCGTTGGACCGCGCTGATGTGAACGAAAATATCGTTGCCGCCATCATCCGGAGCGATAAATCCAAACCCCTTTTGACCATTAAACCACTTCACCGTACCCGTCGCCATATTATCACTTCCTTGTTCTTTGCTGGTGGATCTGCTCACTGTCCGAGGCAGGACCGCGACTTTTGCTCACCCTGCCACAGCCCAACGCCATGAGCGCCAACCAGACTCGCGGCTTCAACCATGGCCGAGCCGACTTCACTTCAGGAGATGTTATGGCGCGAGATGACTTTTGCCGTCGGTGCTTAAATGTACGCCTCGATCATCGCTGCGCTCTCTGTGAGAGCGCCTTCCGCTTTAGGGGGTCTTTCGCTTGCTCCAACGCCAAAGGTCTTAGTGAGGATTCGCCGCCGTTCGTCCGTGATGATCGGCAAGCCGACCCGATCCGCACCAACGGTCCCACAACGGGCGGCCGCTACGGGACCGTTGGAGCGATGCCTATCGGGTTGCCGATATGCCCTCCCATAAAAGGCGACAGAACCGAGGCTTGCAATTGTCCCTAAAGACAATTGCCCGCCAGAGACGGCCGTCCCAGTTGCTTCGGGCACGCAAGGTCAGAATGATTCGCGCCGGGGTGGGGAAAATCCAATAAGGGACCCAATGATTTCGCGGCCCCGGATCACAAAACAGCCGTCGATGCACGTCCCGACCACGCGTTTTGCGACGAATATCTCGAGCTCGTTCCGGTCGAACGCCGGAGTGGCACTCGATGCATGGCGAGGGTCGATCATTTCTGGTAAGTACATAAACGCCGGAACACTCAGGCATCTTCTTCGATGATCAGCAGCGGCGCGTCGGGCCTCCCATGATCACCTCGATGAAAACTGAATTCTTTTTCGGGTTCCTGATCGGCTTCGTGACCGGCGTGCTGCTCTGCGTCGGGGTCATGTTTCTGATAGAACCCCACCATTTCCCCTGAAAGGCGCATACCGGCAAACAGGATGTGCATCAGCGCACAAGCTGACGAAGATCGCGGCGTGCGACCGCCTGCGAAAGCGGGGGAAATATTCGACGAGCAAGGGAGCCTCCAAATGTACGCCAATATTCTCTTGAGCACGGATGGATCGGATGTCGCGAAAAAAGGCATTGAGCATGGGATTGGTTTGGCAAAGGCCTTGAACGCCAAAGTGACAGTCATCACCGTAACGGAACCGCTCCCGGTCGACTATGGCGGCGGACACGCCGGAGGGTGGATTCCCTCACAGGAAGAGTTTGATCGCTTTGACGCAGCCTGCAAGGAACGTGCGGGCAAAGTGCTCGATGAAGCTCGAGCTATGGCGGAGCGGATCGGGATATCCGTAGAACTCCTGCATGTTCCGAATGCGCACCCAGCTACTACGATTATCGAAACAGCAAAGTCTGGAGGCTGCGACCTAATCGTCATGGGCTCTCATGGGCGTCGCGGCCTCAGGAAGCTATTCCTGGGGAGCCAAACATCGGAGGTCCTGGCCGACGGAAGCGTGCCGGTGCTGGTCGTGCACTAAAGCGCGATGAGATTGGGATGAACCGTCATCGCGCCGCCCCGGAAAGCCGCTTCGCACTTGTCCGGATCATGCTTTGGCGGACACTGCGCGCTGGGTTCACGCGGGACGCCTGAGCGCAGGTGTCCTTCGGATTTGGGGCGCGGCCGGGCAGCGCCTGTCATCGGTAGCCCGCGACCGCTTTCGAACCCAAAACGGATGAAGCTTGCGGCGAGTTAATCTGCCTTACCAAGAAGATATTTGCAGCGGCGCGTGTTCTGCGGTTGTTGCACCGTGGTGTTTCCATCGAAGCGTAGCCTCCTCGCCGCACGAGGGGTCTTTAGTGGAGGAGACGCTCGGCCCGGAAGTCTCCCCGACCCTCCGGGCCGTTTTCTACTGCGCCTAGGATTTAGATCCATTCGCGCAAGGTCCATTCAGCACATCGTTAGCCTTGCCGCCCCCGTCCGCTCCTCTTCCGACAACAGACGTCGCAGCGTTCTGAGCGTGGTCAGCTAAGGCCAGAAACGGACGTCAACCGTTTCCGTCGAACCCAAAGATGCGCTTCCAGTCGTTCTTCATGCTGATAACGATCCAGCTCTTCTTCTTCGCTTCCTCATAGAGGTCTTGACTGAACGCGCCCACTTTGGTCTCGGGAAGTCCCTGTGCTGGTCCGTACGCGTACTCGCGTTGCGCGTCGTCGTGCATGACCAGCATCATCAGCCGCGCACCGTCGCCAACGCCCGTGTATTCAAGCATCTCCCGGTCGCCGTCCGAGTTTCCAAACGACGCTCGAGGCCGCCTGCCGATCATCAAATGGATGCCTTCGGGCTTCCCAGCCTTGTCGTCGTTCAGAAGCAACGTGGGCTCTTTGGTTAGGAACGGCGTGCCGTCCTTCTGGTATCCGAACTTCGTGCCAGCAGCCGTACCCACCACCTGCTCGGGCGGAATGCCGTAGACACGCTCGCTGTAAACACGCACAAAGTCCTGACCGCCGCCGGTCACGATGTAGGTCTTGAAGCCGTTACTGCGCAGATACTGCATCACTTCCAGCATGGGTTGGTAGATGAGGTCGGTGTAGGGTCGCTTCCAGCGTCCGTCCTTTGCGCTCGTCACCCATTTCTTTACGTCCACGTCGAAGTCGTCCACTGACATGCCGGTCAGCGTGGCGAAGAGGACTTTTTCGAGATCATGTAGCGAGAGCTTGGCGATTGCCTCGCGATTTCCCGACAGGACCGTCTTGAATGGCTCAACGTCTTTGAGCTTCGGGTCTTGTTCGACCAAGGCTGGCACCCTGTCCAAGCAGTAAACAACCTGCGAGTAGACCGGGTGCTCAACCCATAACGTGCCATCCTGGTCAAAGGTGGCGATACGCCCCTCGGGCGGCACGAATTTGGAACTGGCTTGATCGGTCGTGGAACGGACGAAATCAAGGATCGCTTTCTTGGCCGGCCCTTCGTTCCAAGAACCCAACGGTTCGTCCTGTGTCGACCGCATTTGTGCGGATGCAGAAAGGGAGAGACCGGACAGGGCCGGAACCATCGCAAATCCTGAAAGCAGCACGCGGCGATTGATGCCAGACAACGACTTGTTGGGCTTCATCTTGGACCTCCTGCGACTTGCCCGAAATAATCGAAGCGCCGCCCCCGCCGCGCCAAGAGACAGAATGACGCGATTGCGAATTGATCTAAATCAATGAATGTCGGCCTCGGGTCTTGGCAGACCTCGACCAACTTGCGGCCGCATGTCTGCTTACGACCGAAGCCGACGCGGATTGATGAACTCGAGTCTTGGGAAGCCGCGTGACCGCGGGCCGATGCTCAGGCGCCCGCTCTCGACTTGAGTCCGCCACTAGCGGCCCAGCGGTCCGGGTCGGGACTGTGCCCGATCAGGGCGAGGCCGTAGGCGATCGACTCGAACTGATCTCCCGACATCAGCCGTTCGTTGCCGAACCGCTCGGCGAACAACCGCCGGACGGCGGGCACGAAGGATGTCCCGCCGGTCAAGAACACCTTTTCCACCTCGCGCACCGTGATGCCGGCCTCGCCCAGCACCTTGTCGATGGTCGCGCTGAGCCGGGCGATATCGTCGGCAATCCAGGCTTCGAAGTTTTTCCGTGTGATGGTCGAGCCAATGTCGACCCCGCCGCGATTGAAGCGAAAATCGACCTGATCCTGGGCCGACAGCGCGACCTTGGCGTCGGACACCGCGCGGTACAGCGAAAAGCCGAGGTCGAGATCGACGATGGTGATGAAATCCTCGAGCAGAGCCGGCTTGAGCGCGGTGCGCGCAAGCTCCCGGAGCTCGCGCAGATCGCCGTTGCTCTTCATCATCGCGAGTTGATGCCAGCGCGCGAGGTTGGTGTAGTGGCCGCTGGGGATCGGCAGCACCTTGTCGAACGTGCGGAAGCTGGAGCCCTTGCCCAGCCGCGGCGAGACGACGTGGTCGACGATGCGGTAGTCGAACGTATCGCCCGCGATGCCGATGCCGGCGTGGCCGAGCGGCTCCGCCCGCAAGCTGCCCCCCGTTCGCGAGAAACGCATCACGGAGAAATCGCTCGTGCCGCCGCCGAAATCCGCAACCAATACGGCGGCATCGCGCTCCAGCCGACGGGCGAAGGAGAACGCCGCTCCCACAGGCTCGTAGACATAGCGCGCGTGGCCGGCGCCCAGGCGTTCGAACGCGGCCCGATAGCGCTGCATCGCCAGCGCTTCGTCGGGATTGCCCCCGGCAAAGCGCACAGGGCGGCCGACCGTGATGCTTGCAGCCTCGAAGCCGAATTTGTCTCCGCCATGGCGCGCCAGCGTTCGCAGGAACGCCGCGAGAATATCCTCGAACTTGTAGCGCTGCCGGAACACCTGGGTGGAATTGAAGCTGCTGCTGGCAGCGAAGGTCTTGAACGACTGGAGAAAGCGGTAGATGTGGCGTCCTTCGAGAAACTGCTCGATCGCCCACGGGCCGCCTTCAGCCTGGGCTCCGCTTCCCGGCCGGTCCTCCCAGAAGCACAGGGCCGACACAAAGACGCTGTGGCGTTGTCCGCCATGATCGAAGCGGATGGCCTCGACCCGGCGATCGTCCGTCGCGAGCGCGACGACCGTGTTGCTGGTCCCAAAATCGATGCCGATCGAGACGGCGGGCGAGGCGCTCGACATGAACCACTCTGACAGATGATTGGAAAAGGGGGCAGACCATTAGCGGCTTTGAATCGCCCTGCCAAGACCCCGATCAACTGAAATGCCGTCATCCGTCGGCCAAGACCAAGACTGCGCCATGGCGCGGCGAAATCACGTAGAGCTGGTCGGGAAAGACCATCGCGGTGGTGTGCGCCCCCTTCCCGGTCGTGGTCCGTAATCGCGCACCCGTCTTCGGATCGATCGTCTCGATCACACCGGGCTCGCCGATTGCCACATGGACACGGCCGGTCGCCGGGTTGAAGAAGGTCACGTCGGGCGGGCCTGCGATAGGCCAGGCGTTGGTCACCTTTCCAGACGTGATGTCGACCTCCACCAGCTCGCCGTCATCGCAGGCGGCGTAAAGCCGGCGGCTGATGTGATCGATATCGAGACCGTGTGCACCGCCTGATGGCAATGGGCAATGCACGACGTCGCCGAGATCGGGTAGCCGGGCCGTCAGGATCATCGAGGGCTCGCGGATGCAGAGAAACACCCGCTCGGCCGCGTCGTCGGTGACGCACCAGCGCGGCCGGCCGGGCAGATCGATCGCGCGCTGCGTCACCTCATTCAGATCGATGCATTGCAGCGTCGGTCCCCGCTGCGCATCGCCGATGCAGGCGCCGATGCCGATCCCCTTACGCCCAATGATCGCTGCGCCGTTCGGCCGCGGCCCCGACGGGAAGACGCCCTTGATCTCGTAGGTCGCAGCGTCCAGCCAGGAGATCGTGGCTGCGCCGCGGTTTGTGGTCAGGATCTCGCCGTCATCGGCGACCGCACCTGCCACCCCCGGAAAGCCCGGAAGCGTTGCGATGTGCGTGTGCGCGTCGTGATCGATCACCTCGATGCAATCGCGCGCGGTGTGGGCGATGAAGACGCGGCGGGTTCTGGGATCGAAGGCGGCGTGATCGAAGTCGCTGTTCAATCCGCCGGGGATGGCGATGACGCCAAGGGTTTTCAGCGGCACGGTGGCCTCACGAGTTAGCGAAAGGCAAACGGCAGCACCGAGACGATCAGCGACAATCCCGCGAACAGCAGCAGCACCAGCACCGTCTTGCGGAAGGTATCGTCGTCGATCTTTCCAAACAGCCTGAAGCCCGACCAAAGGCCTGCGACCATGAACGGCACGCCCAGCGCATAGAGCACAAGCGTATCCCTGGTAATGGTCCCGGCGGCGGCCTGAGACAGCGAGATCACCACGAAGGCCACGAACAGCACCGGCTGAAACACGGCACGCTGCACCTCCTTGGGCCAGCCGCGCCACTGGCAGGAGATCGTCGAGATGATACCGCCGAGCCCGGTCAGGCCGCCGAGCAGCCCGTTGGAGATGCCGATCGCGATGTCCGCCCCGGTGCCGATCTTCATCGGCGCGAACACCGGCCGCGTGAGGCCATAAATCGAATAGAGCATCAGCAGGACGCCGACGCCGGACCGCAGGTGGGCCGGGTTGAGATAGGCGAGGATGCTGACGCCGATCGGTATGCCGATGACGGTGCCGAGCGTTAGCGGCCAGGCTTTCCTGAGGTCGAGCACATGCCGCAGCTTGAAGATGCCGTAGCCTTGCGTGAGCAGGCCATAGCCCGCGATCAGCGTGGCGGTCTGCATCGGCGTGATGATGTGCAGCCAGACGCCGGATACGACGAGGCCCATGGCGAAGCCGGAGAAGCCACTGACGAAGCCGCCGACGAGCGCGGCAAGCGCAAACAGCGCGAAGACAAGTCCATCCATAAGTCGCCTCCCAACGCTGCTTCGAAATCTCTTGATCCAGACCATTCGGAGCCGCGCCGACAGCGTGACGCATCAATATTTCGGCCGGTGCGAATTGGCCCATTCGCCGGCGTGATCAATGGGAGCTCGAGGTGGTAGAATTGCCCGCAACTTCCTCGTTGTGGGCAGGCTTTCCATTCGCTCGCGCCACCGGCAAAAGGCGGGGAATTGCGGATACATCTTGCGGCCCTCCTCGGTCAGGCTAAACGCGAAGGTACTTGGCAGGATGAAGAAATCCGCAAGCGTGATCTCGGCACCGATCAGATAGTCCCGCCCATGCGATAGCTCGCGCTCCAGGACGGCAAGCCCAAGCTCGACTTTTGGCAGCGCATGCGCCACGACCTTTTCATCGGATGCGATGCCAAGCTCGGGAAAGACGAGCCGTTCATGCGTCACATGATAGATCATGTATGGGTAGTAGTAGGAGTTGACCGCGCTGATCCACTGGTTCATGCGGGCACGGTCACCGACGTCCTGCGGCGTCAGGCGTGGCCCGGAAAACGCCTCGTCTACATAGGAGGCAATCGCACTGGTCTCGTAGATCGTAAGACCGCCGTGCTGCAGGATCGGTACACGGTTGAACGGATGCAACGCCAGATGCTCCGGCTTGCCCATCACCGCTTCAAGGTCATGAAAGGAATACGGCACGTCCTTGTGCGTCAGCACAAGCCTAACGATGTTGACGTAAGTGCTTCGCGGGAAGCCATATACAATCGGATCGGGCATTGTAGTCTCACTCGATGGGCGGTTGATCGGACGTCACCACCAGAAGGGCTTGTCGGCCTCTTGCAGTGCTTGCTCGCGAGTCATGCCGATGTCCGAGAGCCGATGGGGATCATCAGCAAGATCGCGGAGCGCCTTGCGCTGTCTGTGTCGCGCCCGCATAAGGCAAATTCGACGCCAGGCCAGGCCGGCGCCGGTGCCCCACTTTTTCTGATGAAGTAACGAACCATGGCGATCCACACGAATGGTCGAGGTTGACATCGACAAGCTCCAAAACTCATGAAATGTTGATCTGGAGCCTTTCAATAATTCCGCCGGCAGGCTGACGGCAAACCATCCTTTCTCGTCCCTGCCCTAGCTTAGCTTATGAAGTTAGTCGCACGATGCGCCCGCGCCTGCCGCCCCTCAACAACCTGAAAGCGTTCGAAGCCGCCGCACGGCACGAAAGCTTCACGCGCGCTGCCGAGGAACTCTGTGTTACGCAGGGTGCGGTAAGCCAGCAGGTCAAGGCGCTCGAACAGGGGCTCGGGCTCAAGCTGTTCAATCGTGAACGCCAGCGTCTGGTCATCACGGAAGCGGGGCGCGACTATCTCACGGTCGTGCGCGACGCCCTGGACCGGATTGCAGTTGGCACCGAGCGACTTCTCCAACGTCAGAACGCCGGTGTTCTGACCGTCAGCACCTCGCCCGACTTCGCCGCCAAATGGCTCGTGCATCGTCTCGGTCATTTTGCCGAAGCGCACTCCGGCATCGATCTCCGCGTCTCGGCAACGCTGCATCATGTGGACTTCGCGCGCGAGGACGTCGACCTTGCCGTCCGGCACGGCGACGGCAACTGGCCGGGGTTCGATACCGTCCAGTTGAGCGGCGAGCGGCTTTTTGCAGTTTGCAGCCCGAAGCTGCTCTTGGGACGCCGCAGACTCAGAGAGCCCACGGACATCCTGAAGCTTCCTCTGATCCATCTGGACAGCCGGGCGGATTGGACGCATTGGCTGCGGGAGGCCGGAGTCGATGAGAGCGCGGTCACACATGGACCGCTTCTCAACCGAGCGAGCATGGTCATTGATGCCGCCATCAATGGGCAGGGCATTGCGCTGGCGCGAACGACCTTGGCCGCATGGGATCTGATCAACGGCCGGTTGATACGCCCCTTTCCGAATTCGCTTCCATTGTCGAAGACGTATTGGATTGTGTGCCCCAAAGCGACGTCGAACGTGCCGAAGATCGTGACGTTCCGAAACTGGCTTTTGGCGGAAGCGGCAGAGGATGCACGCCGCCTTAAATCGGCGCTTCGGCGATAAGGGGCGATAGGCCAACGCTGGAGCGGACCAAGCAAGCGGTCGCCGCCCGATGGCAAAGTCGGGTGCAAGGCGCTTCGGGCATTCCCGGAAACCTTCGTCGCTTTTGCACATGTGCTGCCTCCCGACAAATCGACCTCACGGCATCGGCTTGAACACCCATATGGCTGCCGACCCGGCGAAGCCCGCACGGACGGCGACAAACAGACGGTCCATCTCCGGCACAAACAGTGAAGTTCGCGCACCTGTCGCGGTCGGTATGCGCGCGGTCCCCCGATAGGTCGCGCCGTCGATTTCAAACACGTCGACATAACCCGTGCCGCAGCTCACATAGACGCGTTCACGCTTTGCATCGATGAAGAGATCGTCGACATCGCCGCAGGTTTCGGCCTTGGCGACGGGCTTGCCGTCTGTCGAGGAGAGGACAGCAAGCTCGGCCGGACTGCGGAACACCAGAAGGACGCGGTTTCGGTTGTAATCGACGGTCATCGCGAAATTCCCGCCTTTGTCCATCGGCCAATTGGCGAGCTGTTTCCCCGAATGGCTGTCCATCACCGCGACGGCGTGGGCGTCAGGCAGGTTTACGAAGATGCGACCGGTCTCCGGCTCGATCTGGAAGCTTTCGGGGTGCGCTTTCAACGGCACATCCCGGACCTTCTTGCGGCTCGAAGCATCGACGATCGCCAATGCGCCATCGCCGTAGCCGACGATGACCCGTTGGGCAGCGGCATCGATGCGAACATTGTCAGCATCGCTTCCAAGCTCGATTTGCCCCTTCGCCTTGTAGTCGTTGCCATCGAACAGCTTCACCGAGCCATCTCGGGCATTGGCGACGAACAGGGTATCGGTCGTTGGCTCATAGCCAACGCCTTGCGGCTCATTCAACCCGGATATCGTGCGCATCACGCTGCGACTTGCGAGATCGACGACGCCGACGCTGTCGTTGCCGAGCTCGGCTATGAACAACCGCTGTCGCTTCAGGTCGACTGCCAAGTGATCGATCCGTCCACGCACCTTGCCCAACAGAATCTTGGCCTCGAGTTGCAGGGGGCCGTTCTCTTCCGCTTGAGCGGACGTCGCAGCGCCGCCCAGCACGACGCCGGCCAACGCCACGACCAATTTCCTGAACCAATGGGACATCGTCGCCCCCGTTGCGTTCGAGTAGTGCACCCTCACTCAGCCTCGTCGCAGGATCGGATAGGAGATCAAGCCGACGACTGCGGTTGCCGCGATCAGCAGCGGATTGCCGGCGAGACATTTTCGTCAGCGGCCGCCACCCGGATATTGCGGGTCGAGTCCCCTTTGTTCGTTCACGCGTTCCTCCTCAGGTTTCCCTCGCGTATTGTTCGTACAGCTTGGCGGCGTTGTCCCAGCGAATGGCCTCCATGTAGACGTCGACATAGCGGGCGCCGAAGTCCATGTGATAGGCGTGCTCATACATGTCGAGCACCAGCACCGGGCGACCTCCGGCAAGCGTTGTCGTATGGTCGGCGGCCCATTGATTGATGAGCCGCCTGTCGCGCGGTGAATAGGAAAGTATCACCCAACCCGAACCACCGCCTTCCGCCTTGCCCATCGCCGCGAATTCCGTCCGCCAGCGCTCCACGCTGCCGAAGTCGCGCGCAATCGCGTCGGCGAGCGCGCCGCTCGGCCCGCCCGCACCGCCGAGGCCGTCGAAGTAGACCTCGTGCAGGATCATCGAGTTCGACGCGATCAGCTCTTCGCGCTTCAGGCCGTTGATGACGAAGTTCGGCGCCTTGGCGAAGTCGAGCTCGGCAAGCTGCGCGCCGATCGCGTTGAGCCGCTTCACCGCGCCGACGTAGTTGTTCTCGTAGTGGCTCACGAGTATTTTTTCGGAGATGCCGCTGATCGACTTTGGATCGAACGGTATCGGTTTGGCCTGGTAAGACATCGCCTGACTCCTTTGCGCTATCGCGTCCCGTCACCGGTCTTGCGACCATTGCCTCAGCTCTTCGTGCTTGCGGTCTTGTCGAGCGCGGCGCGCAGGCCCCTGGCGAGCTTGACCGCGTCGTCGTTGGCCCAGAAATGCATGAAGAACAGCCGCGGCTGCTCGTCGAGCATGTGGCTGTGCAGCGCGGTCACCTCGATGCCGTTCGACTTGAGCGCCGCAATCACCGCGTTCACCTCCTCGCCTGTCAGCACGAAATCGCCGGTGATGGCAGCCTTGCCGCCGCCGGTCGGCTGGAAGTTGATGCCGGTCGCAACTCCCAGCGGTCCGACGGGATTGAGCGGCATGCCGCCTTCGCTGATGGGATCGCGACGCGGCACGGTGAACGCGTAGACGCCACCGTTGGCCTGTCCCTTGACGCCGATGATCTGATCGAGCTGCCCCGTGTCGAGATCGACCGCGGGCGGCGGACTCGACGGCGCGGCGACGGTGAGCGGCGTCTTGCTCTCGGCGAGCGCGTCATGGATGGACGTGGCAAGTCTAACGGGATCGCCATGTCCGGCGACATGCATGTAGAACGTCATAGGATTGGCGCGCAGCAGATGATTGTGCACGGCTGATATCTCGAGCCCACTCGCGATCATCTTAGACATCACCGGATTGATCTCGGATTCGAGCAGCACCAGATCACCCATGATCATCGCGCCGCCATGCGCGGGCTTGAACGCGATCCAGCCACCGAGCGCAAGCGCCGGCTTGATGGCCACGCCGTCGAGCGTCACGGCAAGATCGCTGCGCGGAAAGCCGTAACGATGCACGTCGCCGGCCACTGCCGGCTTTCGTCCCAGCGTGTCATCGACCCTTTGCCAGTCGATGTCCTGGGCGTGCGCGGGCAAAAGTCCGCTGATCGCCATCAACAGCAGTGCCGCACAAGAGATGATGGATTTGCGCATGATTGTTCTCCTGGTTGTGTCCTGCCCCAGGGCAACAGGCGCCGCTCCGCGGAGGCAGCGCGCCTCAACGTGCGCCGGCGCGCTCGTGCTGCCGGCAAGTCGAGATCGTTTGTCTGGTGAAATCGGGATGGGAGCTGACATGCGGCGTCCTTGCGAAGTCAGGACGCGATTCTTGGGCATGTCGCCTCACGGGGAGATCGCACATCCCCGTCAGGCGAATAAAGACCCTGTCGCCCCACGGCGTCAACCTGGGTGGAGCCGATCGGGCTTGGGGACGGCTACAGCAACGAAAACGGCCCCGTTTTGCTCCATTTTCGGAGCTTTATGCCCGAAACAGCTGCTTTAGGGGATTTCTATGCTGCAATGCAGGATGCCAAATGCTGCTATGCAAACAAACCGATTGCCGTTGGCATCTGGTATACATAGATTGCCATTCAAGGATGAGACAGCAATACTGACCGTCTTGAGAAAGGGAACTTCCGATGTCCAAGTCCGCCGCCGTCGCGCTCCAGCCCTCCAGCTCCCTGATCAGCCGCCTCGTGGCCGCGATCGACCGCCTGCTGATGGCAAGCGCCGAGATCTCCATCCGCAACGGCGACCAGCCGCGCTTCGGCCTCTGAGACCTTCAGCGCGTCGAATTGTCGCGCCGAGTTTAAATCTCCCGAATTGCGACTTTCGATGAATGGCCCCTCTGCGCGGGGCCATTTCTATTTGCGCATACGGCTCGTTGCGCGACCTCCACACAAGCAGGTTGCGGCATAAGCGCACGGTGAGCCGTCGGGCGCTTGAAGCTTGGCATAATGAATACAAGAATGCCTCTACAGCGCTCGCAAAAAAGAGAAGCGCATCTGGAGGATTCATGACGGACATGGTGCACGCAACAACGGCCCCAACGGCCGCGCGCGTCAGCGACACCTTTCGCTGGGCTCAACTCGCGATCGGCGTCGCCGCGATGGTGATGATCGCGAACTATCAATATGGCTGGACGTTCTTCGTCCCCGACATCCAGAAAACATTCGGCTGGGATCGCGCCTCGATCCAGTGGGCGTTTACGTTGTTCGTGCTGTTCGAGACCTGGCTCGTGCCGGTCGAGGGATGGTTCGTCGACAAATACGGTCCGCGCATCGTCGTCCTCGTCGGCGGCGTGCTCTGCGCGATCGGCTGGATGATCAACGCCAAGGCCACCACGCTGAACGGTTACTATCTCGGCATGATCATCGCGGGCATCGGCGCCGGCGCCGTCTACGGCACCTGCGTCGGCAACGCGCTGAAATGGTTTCCGGATAAGCGCGGTCTTGCCGCCGGCCTCACGGCGGCCGGCTTCGGCGCCGGCTCCGCGCTCACGGTCGCGCCGATCCAGGCGATGATCAAGGACTCGGGATTCCAGTCCACCTTCCTCTATTTCGGCCTCGGCCAAGGCATCATCATCTGCATCCTCGCCTTCTTCCTGCTCGCGCCGAAGCCGGGCCAGGTGCCGAACGTGGTGCAGAATGCCGCGCTCGTGCAGAGCCGGCGCAACTATCAGCCAACGGAAGTGCTGCGCCAGCCGATCTTCTGGCTGATGTACTTCATGTTCATGATCGTCGGCGCCGGCGGCTTGATGGTGACGGCGAATCTCAAGCCGATCGCGGTCGACTGGAAGGTCGACGCCATTCCGGTCACGCTCATGGGCATGACCATGACGGCGGTGACGTTCGCAGCGACCATCGACCGCGTGCTCAACGGCCTGACGCGTCCGTTCTTCGGCTGGATCTCCGACATGATCGGCCGCGAGAACACGATGTTCATCGCCTTCGGCATGGAAGGCATCGGCATCTGGATGCTCTACCTCTGGGGCCACGATCCCGTCTGGTTCGTGTTGCTGTCGGGCTTCGTGTTCTTCGCCTGGGGTGAGATCTACTCGCTGTTCCCCTCGACCTGCACCGACACGTTCGGCGCTAAGTTCGCGACCACCAATGCGGGCCTGCTCTACACTGCGAAGGGCACGGCCGCGCTCCTTGTTCCCTTGGCCAACTATGTGCAGCAGACCTCGGGCCATTGGGACAACGTGTTCATCATCGCGGCCGGCGCCAACATCCTTGCCTCGTTGCTTGCGATCCTGGTGCTGAAACCCTGGCGCAAGACGGTCGTCGCGCAGGCGTCCGCCTAAGCCCTCACCCTTCCAATCTCGCGCACTGCGCCCGGCCCCTTTGGGGGCCGGGCGTTTCGTTTTTAGAGAATAGTTCCAACTTCACATAATCCGAAGGAACCAGCGCATTTTGCTGCGACGCACCGCAAGATAGGACTTGCATTCTGGGATATGGTATACCAAGCTCCGCGCCGCGCTTGCGACCATACGCCACAAGATTTGCGACACTCCGTCGTCTTGCCGACGCCGGGTAACAACAGGCAGCGCGTTGGGAGGTTGTTGATGATTTCCAGCACGGACGGCGCCGTCACGGCCGCGCCTCTTCGAAGTGGTTTCCGTTGGCTCCAGCTCGTGATGGGCATCGTCTGCATGGCGATGATCGCCAACCTGCAATATGGCTGGACGCTGTTCGTCGATCCGATCGATGCCAAGCATCACTGGGGCCGCGCCGCGATCCAGCTCGCCTTCACGATCTTCGTGGTGACCGAAACCTGGCTCGTGCCGATCGAGGCCTGGTTCGTCGACAAATACGGCCCGCGCATCGTGATCATGTTCGGCGGCGTGATGATCGCCCTGTCCTGGGTGCTCAACTCCTACGCTGACTCGCTCACCTTTCTCTACGCCGCCGCAGTCGTCGGCGGCATGGGCGCGGGCGCGGTGTACGGCACCTGCGTCGGCAACGCGTTGAAATGGTTCCCCGACCGTCGCGGCCTTGCCGCCGGCGCGACCGCCGCAGGCTTCGGTGCGGGCGCGGCGATCACCGTGGTGCCCATCGCCAGCATGATCGCCTCCAGCGGCTACCAGACCGCGTTCTTCACCTTCGGCATCGGCCAGGGCGTGATCGTCTTCGTGCTCGCCTTCTTCATCCAGCCGCCGTCGATCTTCGTGCCGCCGAGGAAGAAGAAGCTCAACCTGCCGCAGACCAAGATCGACTTCACCCCGCCGCAGGTGCTGCGCAGCCCAATTTTCTGGGTGATGTATGTGGTCTTCGTGATGGTTGCCTCCGGCGGCCTGATGACCGCTGCCCAGATCGCGCCGATCGCACACGACTTCAACATCGCCAACACGCCGGTCACGCTCGCCGGCTTCCAGATGGCGGCGCTGACCTTCGCGATCTCGCTCGACCGCATCTTCGACGGTTTCGGCCGTCCGTTCTTCGGCTGGGTCTCCGACAATATCGGCCGCGAGCACACCATGTTCATCGCCTTCGGCACGGCCGCCTTGATGCTGCTGACGCTATCGGCCTATGGCCACGTGCCGATCGTGTTCGTGCTTGCGACGGCGGTGTACTTCGGCGTGTTCGGCGAGATCTACTCGCTGTTCCCCGCAACCTGCGGCGACACCTTCGGTTCGAAGTTCGCAACCACCAACAACGGCATGCTCTACACTGCGAAGGGCACCGCCTCGTTGCTGGTGCCGCTCGCAAGCGTGATCTCGGCGACCTATGGCTGGAAGGCGGTGTTCGTCGTTGCAGTCGCGCTGAACGCGACGGCGGCGCTGATGGCGGTGTTCGTGATCAAGCCGCTGCGGCGCTCCTTCATCCTCGGCAAGGAAGCCGCGACGATCGAGGCTGCAACGGGCAACGCAAAGACCGAGACGGCGTAGCGAGAGCAAACGCTTTCGCATCGGCCAAAAGGGGCGCAGTATTGCGCCCCTTTCTTTTTGCTGGTTGGCGCATGCGAAACGTCAGCATTGCTGCCGCAAGATTTTTCGGATGCGCCAAATCCAGCGCTTGACGATTGGCATAATGTATACCAGACTATTTCCAGATCGTTCACCCAGGGAGGTTGCAATGCTGGTCGGAGACATTCTGCGCAAGAAGACGTCGCGCGTCGTGACCGTGCGTATGAACGAAACGGTGGGTATTGCCGCGAAGCTGATGCGCGCCAACAACATCAGCGCGCTCGTGGTCAAGGACGTCGTCCGCTCCGAGGGCAACACCGCCGTCGGCATGTTCACCGAGCGCGACGTGGTGCGCGCCGTCGCCGAGCACGGCGCGGCCAGCGTCAACGTCAAGGTCTCGCAGCTCATCTCGGTGCAGCAGCTCGTCTCCTGCACCTCCTCCGACACAATCGAGCACGTGCGGCATCTGATGAACCGGCACCACATCCGGCACCTGCCCGTGATCGACGACTACAGCCTCGTCTCCGTCATCAGCATGCGCGACATCGCCGCCGCCGTCGACGCGATCACCGACAGCACGCCGCACGCGGCCTGACAGGCTGAACTACTTCCCCTGCGACTTCTGGCCCCGGCTCGGACCATCCGAGCCGGCCAGGACCCTTCGTGCCCAGATTCCCGATTCAGCTCCCCCTCTGCGAGGATTTCATGAAGATCTGCATCTACGGCGCCGGCGCGATCGGCGGATATCTTGGAGTGCAGCTTAAGCGCGCGGGCGCCGACGTCAGCCTCGTTGCGCGCGGCCCTCACCTCGTCGCCATGCGCGAGCGCGGCTTGAGGCTGCTCATGGATGGCGAGGAGCACGTGGTGCATCCGCGCTGCACCGACAACGCGGCCGAGCTCGGCGTGCAGGACTACGTGATCGTCACGCTGAAGGCGCATTCGATCACCGGCGTGATCGAGAAGATGCAGCCGCTGCTGGGGCCGCGTACCCGCATCATCACCGCGGTGAACGGCATCCCCTATTGGTACTTCTACAAGCACGGCGGAAGTTACGAGAACTCCACGCTCGAGAGCATCGATGCCGGCGGCCGGCAGTGGCGGGAGCTGGGCGCCGAGCGTGCCATCGGCTGCATCGTCTATCCCGCCACCGAGATCGAGGCGCCCGGCGTGATCCGCCATGTCTACGGCAACAATTTCCCGCTCGGCGAACCCTCGGGCGAGATCACGCCCGACGTGCAGCGCCTGGCCGACCTCTTCGTCGCCGCCGGCATGAAGGCGCCGGTGCTCGACCGCATCCGTGACGAGATCTGGCTGAAACTCTGGGGCAATGTCTGCTTCAACCCGATCAGCGCGCTGACCCATGCAACGCTCGACGTGATCTGCACCGATCCTGCGACGCGTGCGCTGTCGCGTGCGGTGATGCTGGAGACGCAGGCGATCGCCGAGACTTTTGGCGTCAAGTTCCGCGTCGACGTCGAGCGCCGCATCGAGGGCGCCCGCAAGGTCGGCGCGCACAAGACCTCGATGCTCCAGGATCTCGAGCGCGGCCGCCCGATGGAGATCGATCCGCTCGTCACTGTGGTCCAGGAGATGGGCCGCATGACCGGCATCGCTACGCCGGCGCTCGATTCCGTGCTCGCCATGGTCACCCAGCGCGCCCGGATCGCCGGCCTCTACGACGGCGTCACGACGCCTGCCCAAACCAAGGCGGTGGCGTGATGAGCGCGGCCGGCCCGACGAAATGGCTCCGCTTCCGACACGCCGGCGCGACGGGATTCGGAACGCTCACGCCAAGCGGCATCGCGGTACATGACGGCGAGATTTTCGGCCGCAACGCGCCGAACGGCCGAGTGCTGGCGCTCGACGAAGTGGAGCTGCTCGCGCCGTGCGCGCCGAGCAAGATCGTCGCGCTCTGGAACAACTTTCACGCGCTCGCCGCAAAGCTCAATCAGCCCGAGCCGCCGGAGCCGCTGTATCTGTTGAAGGCAACCACCAGCATCACAACGCCGGGCGCCGTGATCCGCCGCCCCTCCTCCTATGACGGCAAGACCACGTATGAAGGCGAGCTCGGCATCGTCATCGGCAAGAGCTGCAGCCGCGTTTCGAAAGCCGAGGCCGACGCCTTCATCTTTGGCTACACCTGTGTCAACGACATCACCGCCAACGACATCCTCACCCGCGATCCTACCTTCGCGCAATGGGCCCGCGCCAAGGGCATCGACGACTACGGCCCGTTCGGCCCGGTGATCGTAACCGGTCTCGATCCCGCAAAGCTCGTCGTGCGAACCATCCTCAACGGCGTGGAGCGGCAGAACTATCCGATCTCCGACATGATCTTCAGCGCGCAGGAGCTGGTCAGCAAGATCTCGCATGACATGACCCTGCTTCCGGGCGACCTCATTGCGGTGGGCACCTCCGTCGGAGTCGGCGTGATGAAGGAGCCCGTCAACACCGTGACCGTCGCGATCGACGGCATCGGCGAGCTGACCAACGAGTTTCGTCTGTAGCCGAACCGTCGTAACCCGGATGAGCGAAGCGACATCCGGGAGGCGCGCCTCCGCGGGATGGCTTGCTTGAGTTCTCGCAAAACCCATCCTGCGCTCATCACGCGCGTGTGAGGTCTCACGCACAGCAAACATATTTCTCCAACGCGCCGCGCGTTCGCCGCACTGTGGACGCATTCCGACGCGCATCTTCGAGGTGCTTGGGGAGCGCGGCGGGCTACGGCCGTGCTTTGTCTGATCTCAAAGGGGAACTACCAGTGAAGAAAATCGTGATTGCAATGGGCGCAACGCTTGCCCTGGCGACGGCCGCGAGCGCCGCGGATCTGCCGCACCGGCAGCCCGTCCCCGTCTATCCGCAGGGACCGGCTCCGATCGGCAAGATGCCGATCGGCAAATCGCCGATTGGAAAAGCTCCGATCGGCAAGGCGCCCGGCCCCATCGTGTCGCGCTACTGAAGCCTCACGCATCTCCAAAGCTGCTTTTGTCGACGGCTGAAAGGCGAAGCGTGGCAATCACACGTCAGAGATCGGGATTGCGCATCCTAGCGGGATGCGCAGTCCTTTCGCTCGTTTGCACAATCCAGTCGGCTTCTGCCCACGAGGCACGCAAGCGCATCGCTGACGCGAATGCGCTTGCGCCCCGTAACGCGCCTGCCCCGTCCAAGGCCGGTCAGGCGAAGGGCCCCTATTACGTGGACTTCAGAGCAAGGACCGCGGCAAGCTGGGGACATGCCTTCGTCTGGTACGGCAAGACCAGCGAGCGCGCCGTCGAAGTCGCAGGCCTGACGCCCGCGGGCGACACGCTCACCTATATGCTCGGCCACGTCATTCCGGTCCCGTCCGAGACGGGGGCGAGCTATGGCGACCTCGATCCGGAATATCTGACGGCAAGCTACCGCGTCTATCTGAACGAGGCCGACGCCAAGCGGGTGTTCGCCTATATCAGGAAATTGCAGGACAGTTCGCCGGTCTGGAACGCCGAGACCATGAACTGCACGGGCTTCATCGGCAACATCGCGGAGTTCATGGGACTGAAGGTCCCCATGCGCTGGCAACGCCCCGAGGAGTACGTCAGCAAACTGAAGGAAATGAACGCCGGCCGCCAGATGGTCCGGCTCGCGCCGGAGCAGTAGCGCGCGCGTTCATACCCACTGGGCAGGACCTCCTGCCCTTCCACGAGCCTCCTCGTCATTCCGGGACGCGCCAAGCGCAAGCCCGGAATCCATATCCGCGAGCGTTAGTTGGGTCACGAGCCGGCAAGGCGGCCGTGCATCATTCCGGGCTCGGCGCTTCGCGCCGCCCCGGAATGACGTACTTTCGGATCTTGCGGCTCGAACCCGGGCGCCTGACAGAGCGACAAAATAGCCGCCGCTCACCGCAAGCACGTCGACGCACCAATCATGTCTTTCATCCTCGGCCTCCTATCCGGTCTCCTCGGCGCACTCGCCGGCTGGTCCGGCCTTGCCGCGCTGGTAGTGGCGCTGTCCGGGCCTGACCGCGACGGGGGCATCGCCATGGGGGCGTTCTTCAACATCGGCCCTTTCGGCGGCCTCGTCGGCTTCGGTATCGGCGTCTGGCTGTTCACGAGATTCGGCATCGTTCGCGAGAGCGCCCCGCCGGACGACATGTCGCGCGCGGTGAGCCGGACGCACATCTCCTACCCCTTTGCCGTGACTGTCGTGCTGATCGTCGCCGGCCTCGCCTATTGGGGCTGGTACGAGCTGATCCGCTCGCCCTACCTCACACACGGCTTCATGACGCTCGAGCTGCAATTCCGCCTGCCGCCCGGCAAGGCCTTGCCGCCTGACAAGACCGACGTGCAGATCTATGTCGACGAAAGCCACGGCTTCGCGCCCGTCACCTTGAGCGAAGGCTGGCACGGTCACGATGGCGACCGCCAGGTCATCCTCGCGACCGCCGCGCTGTCGTACAAGACGAGCCGGCGCGAGGTCATCCTGACTCTTCCCGACACGCCCACCGAGACCTGGCGGATCGATCTCTCCCGCGATCCCGATCCCACACCGGGCTATTCGCCCTGGCGCCCCGGGATCGGCGGGTCGCCCGCGAAGATCGAGATGAATTTCCGCCTGACTGCCGATCGCTAGAAAATCGCGTCGCGCGCAAGACTGGCTGGGCTGCTGCCCCTAAGCTTCGGGACGGCTCTCCTCATAAACCTCTTGCTCGCTGTCCTCGGCGTCGGGAAACACGAAAGTCAGAACCCGAGTCGCGGCTTGTCCGGTCACGCGTCTGATCAATTCTCGGCGTTCGCCATAGAGCAACTTCAGGGGATCGGGAATGTCGGCGCCGGGTGGTCGCTCCCACACCTCGTTCGAAAACCCGAGCATCTCGGTGCAGTAAACGCTCATCGACACTTCCGAAAGCAGGTATTCGCGTTCGTAGTCTCGCTCCCGTTCCGGCGACGCGCCGAGACCATAGCGTCCGGCTCTCTGCTCGACGAATGCCTGAATCGTGTCCGCGAGCATCCGGTCCGCCAGCACTGCTTGTTGCAGGCGCTGCGCGAAGTCCGAGTATTGCGCCGTTTCCGCGATCTCGTCCCAGCAGACGATGGTACCGCGCGCCCGTGCACCCGATCGGAAGGATGTCCGCTGGATCAGCTTAAGGATCTGGCTGGCTTCCTGCTTCGCCTTGTGCACTGCCGACGGAATGGTCCAGTATCGGCCGGTCATCAGACGATCCAGGACAAGCAGGCGATCGGCGACCACCATCAGGTGATCATGATGCCTCAGGTCATACTTGTCGAAGAGCGTCATGAGCCCGGCGGTCGTACGGTACCTTGTGTGCGGGTAAAGACACACCGGAATGAAATATCGGGCTTCGCTGGGCATTCGATTGCATCCTTCAACTGGTCGCGCCGCTGGTCGCATCGGCCGGATTTGCCTGCCAGGCGGAAGGCTGGATGCCTCGCGAAGGGTCGGGGGCGGGAGACGGTCTCGTGGTATCGACGCTCGCTCGCATGTTGAGCTGAGCGACGAAGTCGGGGGTGCCGGAGAAGCGCTCCGCATAGGCTTCGTAGATGAGTGAATCGCCGAAGGCTGACATCAAGCCGAAGCCCCCGGCTTTTCCGCAGGCATCGCCTTCACCATCCCATCTCACGGCAGTGCCTTCGGGAAATTGCTGCCAGTGTCCCTGGCAGCGCACCGCCGAACTCTTCAGCCCTCCTCCGTTCGGCGACAGCAGACATGCCGTGCCATCGCGATGGAGATACATCGAGAACAGACGCCCCTGTCGGCTCGAAGCTTCGATGAACTGTCCCGCAAAGGACCGTCCTCTGTCCGTGTACAGCTCCGAAATCTGCACGATGATGCACAACACAAACGCAACGAGGCCGATCTGCATCGCAACGAACAGACTCATATAGATGCTCGCAATCCCCACCTGGCGAACGGCCGGCTGGGCGAGGCTGCTCGTGAAAAATCCGGCCGCCATCATGACGAGCGCGCCGACTACGGCACGACCGAGAATCCTTGTCCACGACGGCCGCGCGTCCTGAACTGGGCTGTCGCCGAGCCACAACGCGACGCCAGCAATGACGATTGCAAGCGGCGCCCAGGGCAATGTTTGAGTGACGGCCTCGACCAGCCCCTTGCTGATGTCGCGGGCCTCCACTTTGAGCACCTGTCCGCCGACGAGCAGGGCAATGAGAACGAGCGCAATATAGCCGAGGGCGCCGCCGAGAAGGATGGGCTTCGCGTAACGCAGGATGGGACGCTCTCGATCGAAATTGTTGATGTCGAACCACTCCCGTCGACCGATGTGGACGCCGCGAATGAGCAGCGCTCCCAGGATCGCGAAGAAATAGAAGGCATCCGTCGACCAGGACCAGAAGAACTGCCCAGGCAACTCGGTCGGCACCTTCAACGCTTCGATCGTCTGCTCGTCCTTCAAAACGAAGTTCTCAAAGAGCTGCGTCGTCCAGACCGCGAACACGGACAGAATCGAGAGCGCTGCGAGCGACAACCAAACGAGCGCCTCGATGCGGCGTTCGCGGGGCGGATCCGGCCTGACCGCAAACCCGAGCTTGCTGATGATGTCGAGGCTCTCCGCGTCGTTCCTGACGCTGGACCGGACGCCGCAAGCCACGAAGGTATAAAGCCGATCTCGCAGGTTCCGGACTTCGCGGATCGCCGCCGGGTCGGGAACTGCGTCAGGATTGGAATTGGCGCGCAACCGCTCGGTCAAGTACTTGCGCACGGGCAGAGCGAGCGCAATGTGCCTGTCGTTGATGCTGTCGAGCTCCTCTTTGTAGTAGTCGTAGAAGAGCGGATCGATGTTGGTGCTCGCCTGGTTATTCTCGGACAATGCGCTCAGCACACACCCGGTGTTGTACCAGACGTGCAGGAAATCGTCCTCGAAGATCAGCTTGCTCAGGTTTGCCGGCTCTTGACCGCTCTTTCCGATCTGCACGCCGAGCTTGCGGGTCTGCAGGGCGACTGCAGCGGCGCTGCAGTGGAACGGGAAGCCGCGAAGTCGGGCGACGGTTCGACGGATCGATTCAGGGATGCGAGCGACCGAATGAAGAAGCCCTCGGATGCGGCGTTCGCCTTCGTTCAGCCGCGGAATGGTCTGGAATGCTATCAGCATCAGCGCAACACCGAGCGGAAGGGTCGTATCGCTGGGCTTTGGAGCTTTTTGGCTGAGCTCCTCGGGAAGCAGGGCGTAGAATATCTCCGGCACGGCCGACAGGATGAAGAAGACGATGAGGATCGCGAAGACATAGCCGAGCTTGGCGCGCAGGTAGCGCCTTCGCGAGGTCGAGAATTTCGGTTTGTAGCGCACGAAATATTCGGACGTGCCTTCATAGCTCGGCTCGTCGAACCGCGACCAGAAATACACCCCGATGATCATCGCACCGAAGCCTAGCGCCGCAAGCCAATGCGCATTGTGCGCGATCCATATCCAGCCAAGCATGGCGGCGCCTCCCGTCTTCGCGAGTGGAGCGATCCGCGGCAGCGCGCGCATCGCTGCAGGCAGTGTTTCGAGCCGACTTCCGAGTTCCCGCGAAGGTAGCATTTCGGACAGGTCACATTTGTGAATTGGATCACAGGGCGGCCGCACTTCGCACGGTCACTGTGTCGCACTCACGACCAATATTATCTTCTACCGAATTTTTGATTTTATAAGTGCAGCGTTTCGCGATCGTCTGGCGTTCGCCAGGACGATACCGGAGAGCGCATCTGGCGACTGCCGGCAGGAATTATCCGCCGCGCGGAACATCGCTCGTCCCTCGCATGCTCGCCCTGCCCTGGCCGCACTTCCCGCGAATAGACTTTTGCCGGACCGGGCGGCATCCTGCCGCCGAACACGATCGATAAGAGGCCGCACGGCCAATCGCGCGCGCCCGAGGAAACAGAGGGACTCATGCTGAAGACACGTTTCACCGATCTGGTCGGCGTCGAGCATCCGATCGTCCAGGGCGGCATGCAGTGGGTCGGGCGCGCCGAGCTCGTGGCGGCGGTGGCGAACGCCGGCGCGCTCGGCTTCATCACGGCGCTGACCCAGCCGACGCCCGAGGACCTCACCAAGGAGATTGCGCGCTGCCGCGAACTCACCGACAGGCCATTCGGCGTCAACCTCACGATCCTGCCAGCGATCAAGCCGCCGCCCTATGCGGAATATCGCGCCGCCATCATCGAGGCCGGCATCAAGGTGGTCGAGACCGCTGGCAACAAGCCGCAGGAGCATGTCGACGAGTTCAGAAAGCACGGCGTCAAGGTCGTGCACAAATGTACCAGCGTCCGCCACGCCCTGTCCGCCGAGCGGATGGGCGTCGACGCCATCTCGATCGACGGTTTTGAGTGCGCCGGCCACCCCGGCGAGGACGACACGCCCGGCCTGATCCTGATCCCGGCCGCCGCCAACAAGGTCAGGATCCCGATGATCGCCTCGGGTGGCTTTGCCGACGCGCGGGGCCTCGTTGCCGCACTGGCGCTGGGCGCCGACGGCATCAACATGGGTACCCGCTTCATGGCGACCAGGGAGAGCCCGATCCACCAGCTCATCAAGGAGAAGATCGTCGCCAATGACGAGCGCGAGACCGAGCTGATCTTCCGCACCATGCGCAACACCTCGCGCGTCGCCAGGAACGCGATTTCCACCAAGGTCGTTGCCATGGAGAAGGAAGGCGCCCGGTTCGAGGACATCCGCGAGCTGGTGGCGGGCGCCCGCGGCAAGATGGTCTATGCGACCGGCAATTCGGACGAAGGCATCTGGTCGGCCGGCCAGGTGCAGGGCCTGATCCAGGACATCCCGAGCTGCGCCGAGCTCATCTCCCGCATCGTGCGCGAGGCGGAGGCCATCATCAGGAACCGGCTCGAAGGCATGATCGTTCAACCGGTGGCACAAGCTGCGGAATGATCGCCAGCGCGCGCTTAGCGTTGCGATTCACGTTTAGGATGAACCAGAGGTGACGCATGAAGGCCTACGTCTATGGCCCTGAGGGAGCTGCGATTTCCGACGTCGCTCAACCAACGCCTAAGGGCACGCAGGTGCTGGTCCGCGTCCGCGCCTGCGCGCTCAACCGCGCCGACACCGGCATGCGCAAGGGCCATGCCCATGGCGCGGCCGGCGGGGTCGGCACCGTACTCGGCATGGAATGGGCCGGTGAAGTCGCGGCCCTCGGGCCCGACGCGAAGGGCGTGAAGGTCGGCGACCGCATCATGGGCTCGGGCGCCGCGGCGTTTGCGGAGTACACACTCGCCGATCACGGCCGCCTGTTCCGCGCCCCCTCGAACATGAACTTCGAGGAAGCCGCCACCCTGCCCGTCGCGCTCGCGACCATGCACAACGCCGTCGTCACCGTCGGCGCGGTCCAGCCGGGCCAATCCGTCCTGATCCAGGGCGCAAGCTCCGGCGTCGGCCTGATGGCGATGCAGATTGCCAAGCTCAAGGGCGCAAGGCTCGTGATCGGTTCGTCGACGGATGCCCATCGCCGCAGCCGGCTCACCGACTACGGCGCCGATCTCGCGATCGACTCCTCCGACCCCGGCTGGGTCGACCAGGTGCTGAAGGCCACCGGCGGCGAAGGTGTCGACCTCATCGTCGACCAGGTCTCAGGCAAGGTCGCGAGCCAGAACCCTGCCGCAACCAAGGTGAAGGGCCGCATCGTCAATGTCGGCCGGCTCGGCGGCACCCATGCCGACTTCAATTTCGACCTGCATGCGGCGCGTCGCATCAACTATATCGGCGTCACCTTCCGCACCCGCACGATCGAGGAAATCCGCGAGCTCTTTGAGGAGGTTCGCAAGGACATCTGGAGTGCGGTGGAAGCGCGCAAGCTGCAGCTGCCGATCGACAAGGTGTTTGCCTTTGGCGACATCGACGCGGCCTTCGCGCACATGGAGGCCAACAGGCATCTCGGCAAGATCGTCGTCACGCTGTGAGGGCGTGACCGTCATTCCGGGGCGCCCGAAGGGCGAACCCGGAGTCACAGAGCGGGCCCCGCTCTTGCAACTCACTTGCGACTGCACCTGTGGATCGTCGCTTGATGTTCGCGGACCGCCTGCTAAATCCCCGGCCATGAATTCTCACACCAGCAAAACCTCGGTCGCCGCGATCTCCATCTTCGCCAGCGGCGGCATGGCGGCGGCCAAATTCGCGGTCGGGATCGCGATTGGCTCGCTGGCGCTGATCTCGGAGGCGCTGCATTCCTCGATCGACCTGGTCGCGACCATCATCACCTGGGCGGTGGTGCGGGTGTCCGACAAGCCGGCGGACGACGAGCACCATTACGGCCACGGCAAGCTCGAAAGCGTCTCCGCGCTCGGCGTCACCGCCCTGCTCTACGTGCTGGCCGGCGGCATTCTGGTCGAGGCCTATAGCCGGATCCGCGAGGGCTCGCCGCCGCCGACCATCTCCGCCGTGCCCTTCGTCGTGCTGGTGATCGACATCGTCGTCAATCTCTGGCGCGCCCGGGCGCTGCATCGCGCCGCGCGGGAGACGCGGAGCCAGGCACTCGCGGCCGACGCACTGCATTTTGCCTCCGACGTGATGGGCTCGTTCGCCGTCATCGCCGGCCTCATCCTCGCCGGCCTCGGCTTCTGGTGGGGCGACGCCGCGGCGGCGGCCGCCGTCGCCGTGATGATCGCGGCTCTCGGCCTGCGCATGGCAGGCTCCACGGTGCAGACGCTGGTCGACCGCGCGCCGGAGGGCGCGCTGGAGAAGGCCACTGCCGTAATCAAAAGCGTGCCCGGCGTGCTCGATGTCGAGCGCCTGCGCGTACGCATGGTCGGGGCGACCTATTTCATCGACACCATCGCAAAAGTGCCGCGGACCTATCCGATCGACCGCGTCGAGGACATCAAGCGCAACGCGCAAGCCGCCGTCGGCAAGGCGTTCGGCGACGCCGACCTTACATTCACCGCCGTCCCCGTCGCGCGCGACAACGAGACCGTGCGCGACCGCATCATGGTGATCGCGCGCAATTCGGGCCTTGCCATCCATCACGTCACCGTGCACGACCTCGGCGCCAAGCTGATCGTCGGCATCGATCTCGAGGTCGACGCCGAGATGCCGCTGGTTGCGGCCCACGACGTCGCCAACACGCTGGAGCGCAACATCCAGGAGGAATTCGGCGAGGATGTGGAGGTCGACGTCCACATCGAGCCGCTCCAGCCGGAGCTGCCGTTCGGCGTCGACGCGCCGGCGGAACGGGTGCAGGCCATTGCAGCCGCGCTCACCGGCTTTGCCGCTGATAGCGATATCCACGACATTCATAATGTGCGCGTGCGCAACACGGATGCCGGCGAGATCGTCAACTTCCACTGCCGCGCCACGCCGTCGATGAGCGTGATCAAGGTGCACGAGCATGTCGACGAGATCGAGCGCGCGCTGCGTCGCGCCTTCCCGAGCGTGAAGCGCGTGATCAGTCACGCCGAGCCGCCGCGCGCATGAACAGGTGCGCGAAGAGTCACACGTTCCCGTTTCGGACTCGCCGCGCACGTCATATTGCGGCCGCTCGCGGCGCAAACTCTCCATTGGATAAGAATTATTTCGCGTTAACGATTCGTTGACTCTCGACAGTCCGCGAAAACTGGATTCAAATCGCTGTGATTCGGAAGCGAGCGGGGGCTTCATTCCGAATTGTGGTGCAGCAATATCTCCTGGGGGCCGAAGGCATGCCGCGCGCAGACGCCGCGAGCGCGTGCGTCCAATCCGATTCGATCAAGGGATTGGCGCAATCGATCGCGAAACCGGCCTACCACCGGCTCCTGATCGCCGAGCCGGCGCTCCGGCGCGCTGTGCCTACTCTCATCATCGCCTTCCTCATCACCATCTGTCTCGGCGCCTTCGTCCAGGTCGTCGACCAGACCCGGCAGAAGCGGCTGGTGATCAAGCACGACATTCAGGCGCTCGCCGACCTGCTCGCCGAGCGCATCGATCGTCTCGCCTCGGTGCGCATGGAACGGCAGAAGAACATCGAGCGCCTGCCGACGCTGTTGCCCGAGCTCGTTCCCTCCTGGGGCACGGCCTCGGGCCGCCACGTCATCGTCACCTCCGTCGGCACCGACCGCCGCATCCTCGCACGCATTCCCGTGGACACCGACCCGGCCGGCAACGACCGCTTGCTCGATGCGATCACCACCGCGCAGCTGGTGGCGACGCCGCCGCAACAGAACGACGTCTCCGATCTCACGCTGCCCAGCGGCAACAGCGCGGTGGCGATCTCGCGGCCGATCAAGTCGCTGCCCGGTCAGGTCACCGTGATCCAGGAGCGCAACGAGCCGATCTGGGGCTCGGATGCCGCGCTCTCGGTGACGCTGTCGGCGACCACCGGCTTCGTCGTCCTGATTCTCGGCTTCGCTTTCCACTGGCAGTCGACCCGCGCCCGCGAGGGCGACCTGATCAACGACGCCGTACGCGGCCGGATCGACACCGCGCTCAACCGCGGGCGCTGCGGCCTTTGGGACTGGGATCTTTCGCGCGGCAAAATCTTCTGGTCGCAGTCGATGTTCTCGATGCTGGGCCTCGACGGCCGCAACGAGCTCCTCACCTTCGGCGAGGTCAATGCGCTGGTGAAGTCGGACGACATCGACCTGTTCGCGATCGCCGACCAGCTGATCTCGGGCCAGATTGACCACATCGACCAGAGCTTCCGCATGCAGCATGTCGACGGCCACTGGATCTGGCTCCGCGTGCGCTGCGAGCGCACGCGCGCCACGGGCGATTCCGCCATGCACCTGATCGGCATCGCCGTCGACATCACCGAGCAGAAGAGCCTTGCCGAAAAGACGGTGGAAGCCGACCTGCGGCTGCGCGACGCCATCGAGACGATCCCGGAAGCCTTCGTGCTGTGGGACAACAGCGACCGTCTGGTGCTCTGCAACTCGCACTTCCAGCGCCTGCACAGGCTGCCGGACTCGGCCGTCATCCCCGGCACCTCCTACGAGACCGTGCTCGAGGTCGGCCGCATGCCGGAGGTGCGCACCCGCCACAACGAGACCGCCAATCAGGGACCGGGCGCCCGCACCTTCGAGGCGCAGCTCGACGACGGCAGCTGGCTGCACATCAGCGAGCGCCGTACCAAGGACGGCGGCTACGTCTCGGTCGGCACCGACATCACGCGCATCAAGGAGCACGAGCAGAAGCTCGTCGACAACGATCTGCGCCTGCGCGCCACCGTCATCGACCTGAAGCGCTCGCAAGCGGCGCTGGAGCGCCAGACCAACGAGCTCGCCGATCTCGCCGAAAAATACCAGCGCGAAAAGACCCGCGCCGAAGAAGCCAACCAGACCAAGTCGAAATTCCTCGCCAACATGAGCCACGAGCTGCGCACGCCCCTGAACGCGATCATCGGCTTCTCGGAGGTCATGGGAAGCGGCATGTTCGGCGAGCTCGGAAACGAGAAGTACCAGGAATACTGCCAGGACATCCTCACCAGCGGTCACTACCTGCTGGAGGTCATCAACGACATCCTCGATATGTCCAAGATCGAGGCCGGCCGCATGAAGCTCGACATGGAGGAGCTCGACCTGTCGCGCACGCTCGCGGAATCGCTGCGGGTGGTCTCGGGCCGCGCGCAGGACAAGAACCTGACGCTCGATGCCGACATCGACAGCATCATCTCCGTTGTCGCCGACCGCCGCGCCACCAAGCAGATCATCGTCAACCTCCTGTCCAACGCCGTGAAGTTCACGCCCGACGGCGGCCGCATCGTGGTGCGCAGCCGGCAACTCGAGGACAAGGTCGTGCTGATGATCGCCGACACCGGCATCGGCATCGCCCCGCATTCGCTGGCGCGGCTCGGCCGCCCCTTCGAGCAGGTCGAGAGCCAGCTCACAAAGACCTATCACGGCTCGGGCCTGGGGCTCGCGATCGCCCGCTCGCTCGCGCAACTGCACGGCGGCACGATGCGGCTGCGCTCGAAGATCGACGTCGGCACCATCGTGCGCGTCACGCTGCCGCGCGATGCCAACAAGGCCGCAGCCAGGATCCCCGCGGCCGCCTGACCCCGGTCAGGATTGCAGCGTCGGCGCCACCTCGCGCGCGACGTTGACGAGCGCGGCGATCAGCGGCGTCATCGGGTCGCGCTGCGGGATCACAAGGCCGATGCTGTAGTTGACCTCGGGATCGATGATCGGGATCGAGCGGACGGTGTCCTTGAGGCCGAGCGTCTCGGCCAGCTTCGCAGGCATCACGCTCGCCCAGCGCCCGGTCTTCACATGGGTGAACAGCACCAGCAGCGAGTTCGACGTCAGCGTCGGCGTCGCCTCGGCATTCACCGAGCGCAATGCGCGGTCGATGATGCGGCGGTTCTGCATGTCCGGCGTCAGGAGGCACAGCGGCACCTTGCCGACCTCCGCCCAGGTCACCGTCTCGCGGTCGCCGAACATCGCATCCGGCGCGGTCAGGAGGCGATAGCTCTCGTTGTAGAGCGGGATGGTGCGCACCTTGCCGATCGGCTCGTTCTCGATATAGGTCAGCCCCGCATCGACCTCGAGATTTTCGAGAAGTCCCAGCACCTCCGACGAGGTGGTCGACTGGATGCGGAAACGCACCTCCGGATGCTTGGCGCGGAACGGCGTCGTCAGCGAGGCCACCATGCCGAGCGCGGTCGGGATCGCCGCGATGCGGATCTCGCCGGAGAGCTTGTGCTTCAGCCCGTTGATCTCGTCGCGCATGGCGCGGGCGTCGCCGACGATGCGTCGCGCCCAGTCGAGCGCCCGCTCGCCTTCCGGCGTAAAGCCCTGGAAGCGCGAGCCGCGCTGGACCAGCATGACGCCGAGAATCTCCTCGAGCTGCTTCAGCCCGGTCGACATGGTCGGCTGGGTGACGCCGCAGGCTTCCGCCGCGCGTCCGAAATGCCGCTCCTTGGCGAGCGCCAGCAGAAGTTCAAGCTTGTCGAGCAACCGCTATTCCCCTGGGATTATGTCGTGGGATGCAAGCTATCACGATGGGCCTTCTCCAACACCCGAAAACGGGACGTTGCCGGAACAATCATTGCGATTTCGTATCACCCGATTGCGTGACCCTATCGATGCGAATTCCCGATCGCAGCATGGGACAGCTTTATTGATTTTCGAATGATTCCAAATACTCATGGGGGCAGGTCACCCTCTGGTTGAGAATGAAAAATGACGGGGATTCACGAGCCTTGGGACGAAACGCGCGGCGCTGAAATCATCGCCGAACACGCCGGACAGGAGGGCGCGACGCTGGTCATCCTCCATGCCCTGCAAGCGGCCTTCGGCTATGTCCCGGAGGCCGCGATTCCCATGGTCGCGCAGGCGCTCAACCTGTCGCGCGCCGAGGTTCATGGCGTGTTTACCTTCTACCACGATTTCCGCCACAAGCCCGCCGGCCGCCACGTCCTCAAACTCTGCCGCGCTGAGGCATGCCAGGCCGCCGGCGGCGATGCGCTGGCGGCGCGTGCCGAGGCGAGGCTCGGCGTGTCGCTCGGCAGCACCACTGCCGACGATCGCGTCACGCTGGAGCCGATCTACTGCCTCGGCCTCTGCGCGACTGCCCCGTCCGCAATGCTCGATGGCCGCCTCGTCGGCCGGCTCGATGAGAAGCGCCTCGATGCGCTGGTTGCGGAGGCGCAGCGATGAAGATGCGGATCTTTGTTCCCCGCGATGCAGCCGCCGTCGCTGTCGACGCCGATGATGTGGCCGCGGCGCTCGAGCAGGCCGCCGAGAAGCGCGGCCTTCCAGTCGAGATCGTCAGGACGGGCTCACGCGGGCTGTGTTGGCTGGAGCCGATGGTCGAGGTGGCGACCCTCAAGGGCCGTGTCGCGTACGGACCGGTCAGCCTGGCGGATGTCTCCTCCGTGTTCGACTCGATGGCGAGCAACGGAGAGCACCCCCTCCGGCTTGGCATCGCAGACGAGATTCCCTGGCTGAAGCGCCAGACCCGCCTCACCTTCGCGCGCTGCGGCGTGATCGATCCGCGCTCGCTCGCGGACTATCGCGCCCATGGCGGCTACAAGGGCCTCGAGCGCGCACTGTCGCTTGGCGAGGATGCGATCGTGGCCGAGGTCACATCGTCCGGCCTGCGCGGCCGTGGCGGCGCCGGCTTCCCGACCGGCATCAAGTGGAAGACGGTCGCGCAGGCGAAGGCCGACCGCAAATTCATCGTCTGCAACGCCGACGAAGGCGATAGCGGCACGTTCGCCGACCGCATGATCATGGAGGGCGATCCCTTCCTGGTGATCGAGGGCATGACCATCGCGGCGATCACCGTCGGCGCCACCAAGGGCTACATCTACATCCGCAGCGAATATCCGCACGCCGTCGAGGCGATGAACGCGGCGATTGCGGCGGCAACGCGCGGCGGCTATCTCGGCACGAACATCGGCGGTTCCACCCAGAGCTTCGATCTCGAAGTGCGCGTCGGTGCAGGCGCCTATGTCTGCGGCGAGGAGACCTCGCTGCTGGAGAGCCTCGAAGGCCGCCGCGGCATCGTGCGCGCAAAGCCGCCGCTGCCGGCCCATCACGGCCTGTTCGGCAAGCCGACCGTCATCAACAACGTGCTGTCGTTCGCCGCCGTTCCCTTCATCCTCTCAGAAGGCGCCAAGGCCTACGCCGATTTCGGCATGGGTCGCTCGCGCGGTACGATGCCGATCCAGCTCGCCGGCAATATCCGCCATGGCGGGCTGTTCGAGACCGCATTCGGCGTCTCGCTCGGCGAGCTCGTCGACGACATCGGCGGCGGCACTTTCACCGGCCGCCCGGTCCGCGCCGTGCAGGTCGGCGGGCCGCTCGGCGCCTACTTCCCCCGCGCGCTGTTCGACACGCCGTTCGACTACGAGGCCTTTGCCGCGCGCGACGGCCTGATCGGCCATGGCGGCATCGTCGTGTTCGACGACAGTGTCGACATGCGCAAGCAGGCGCGATTTGCGATGGAGTTCTGCGCCATCGAATCCTGCGGCAAGTGCACGCCGTGCCGGATCGGCTCGACCCGCGGCGTCGAGACCATCGAGAAGATCATGCGCGGCGAGCGCGTGAGCGAAAACCTCGCGCTCGTCGAGGACCTCTGCAACACCATGAAATTCGGCTCGCTCTGCGCGCTCGGCGGCTTCACGCCCTACCCCGTGCTGAGTGCCCTGAAACATTTCCGGGAAGATTTTGGCCCGGCAC